>NZ_JAMTCC010000062.1:0-15205 GCF_025370265.1 Shewanella septentrionalis
GTTAGCAAGACCAATGTCCCAATCAAAAGATGGAACATGCATAACTCTTTTGGGACTAACAGTCCGACACTGAAATCACAGAGTGCACCATCCCCTCGGAGTTGCCGCAGGCCATTTGCGTTTGTTGCGTGAGCGAGGCATGGTCATTCTCGTGCATCTGACCCATAGGGAAATGGGAAATGTCAGAATGATGTATGGAACATCATTGACCATGCACTTCACGACATTCAAGCATCCTGCCTATCAGATGCAGAGATAGCGTCAGTCGAATCAGACATCAGATGACGCTAATGTTAGATAGGTGAGCCAAGGCGATTTGCGAAGACGACCGTCCGCACCATGGATGGGGCGGTCGAGCATCCAAGGACGGACTCGCTGCGTGTCGGTGAGCGAATGCCGTGGCGAACCACTTTCGGGAGATATTTGTAAACATTAAACACACAACGGCTATAGTTACAAAGTCTTCCTCAATCTGCACGCGGCTCCGAGATACGCCTTAATGCATTTTTCTAACTCACTTACCTTACAAGAATTTTCCTCAAAACTGAGTATCACTCAGCGAGAGGCTTCAAACCAATGTGAGCGGCTTCAAATTGTGACTAGGTGAGATTTGAAAGCGATACCAGGGGATTGCGCCTAAGAGATAAAAACCTTCATAATCGCCATTCAATCAACCGATTTTTTACTTTCTCAAAGTCACTTTCTCAAGGCAACTATGACATTCTCGCTATTAGATATTTCTGCATTGGTGTGGTTTATCGTTTCTTGGGCTGGCTATACCGCCTTTGCCAGGCGTAAGGCGAAAAATACCGACTGTATTGCCCGTGGTCTGCATAAGCATAGAATTTACTGGATGCTTGAGGTGATGACCCGCGGCGTACGGGTGGGTGATGCGGCGCTGCTGGCCAACCTTGAGCGCAATATTGCCTTTTTTGCCTCGACCACCCTGTTTGTGCTCGCGGGTGTGCTGACCTTATTTGCGCAAGTTGAACGACTAGAAAGTGTTATTGCGACGATTCCCTTCGCCACGCCACCGAATCATGCGCTGGTGCAAGTCAAACTCGCCTTGCTAGTCAGTATTTTTGTGATGGCCTTCTTCCAGTTTACTTGGTCGATGCGCCAATACGGTTTTGTGAACGTGATGATAGGCGCGGGTCCTTTAGATAGCGATGGCTCAAACGACAATCTCAAAGCCTACGCAAGACAGATGGCGACGGTACAAGATCAAGCGGCGCACTCCTATAACTATGGCTTACGCGCCTATTACTTTTCGATGGCAGTATTGTGCTGGTTTGTGCACCCAATACTCTTTATCTCGGCGAGCTTATTTGTGGTCGCAACCTTATATCGCCGCGAGTTTAAGTCCCGCGCAGTTCTAGCGATCACAGCGGCAAAAGGGCATCTGCAAATAGAGAGCCAAGTGCGGGAAACGGCACGCAACCACAAAATAGAGTCATAACCTTAGCGGTTTAGGTCGCAGGTATCATCTTGGTTGAAATTATTGTTCTATACTCTTTGGGTTATGTTTCTATTGAAATACTGGGAGAGTGCTATGAGCGATAACTTATTAACCTTAGATGAAGTGTGCAAAATGTTAGATAAAACACCTGCGACCATCAAACGTTTCGCTCGGGAGAATTTACTCTCGAGTGTTCAAGATGGTGACGAATTGAAATTTCCTGAAGCGGAAGTGAAACGCTATCTCGCCTTTTCTCAACGCTTAGGCTAAAACGCATTTGGCAATTAACGGCAAATAAAGCGGGGTAACCGCAGCTTAAATCGTTTGATTTTGAGTTTAAGTTTGTGAAAGTGGCTTGAATGTAAATGCGATGCTTAAGTTTAAATACAAGGCTTAAGTTTAAGTCGTCGATAGCGAGTTAAAACAAACCTTGAATGCGGTATGGACAGTGACGCTCAAAGGGATTTGAACTAAGCCATAGCGGTTTGTTGCGAGGGATTGCTTAGCCGGATTTAGCATCCGGCCATTAAACTTACACCGCTAATCTTTAAGCTATTAAACGTTAAGCCATTAAACCTCAAGCTTTTAATCCAACAAGATTGAACCATCACTGTTCATTTAAAGCCTGCTGCAACTGCCGATAGGATAACAACTCCCGCTGCGTTTCACTTAAACCCAAATCGGCGGCGAGTTGTTGTAATTGCGCTTCATATTTAGGCAACAAGGTTTCATCGTTAGTCATAATCGCAAGCTCGGCAAAATCTCCTAAGCCTTCGAGATGATCGATTGTTAGATGAAATTCACCGAGAAAATAGATACTGCGGCGCTTTTTAATTTCCAGTACGCACTTATAACCTAAGGTATGCAGCATACTTTTTGCCTTGGTCGCTTCTGTGATATTAACGGCTTCACAGCGGTCTTTTTCCGGCCCTTTCACTATCCACAGCATAATCCCCGATGGCTGCATCTCACGGATACACAAGCTCTTGTGTTCGCCTTTAAGTGATTGTGATGGCAGATCAAAGTAACAGTCATGCTCAAGATTATCTTCGAGCATGATCTCAGGATTTCTCATTTGCAAGGCAGCGAAAAAAGCGTGGCGATCCAATAAGCGATATTTAAGCTCGACCTCAAACTTACCATTAAAATGGGTATTGATTTGTGGGGCTAATGCTTCTGGCATCACAGGGTTCATCGATTTATATCCGCTTTTAATGGGTAAAATATATCGCTATTCATCATATTGAACGTCAAAGGTTTGAGCGATAAAGGCTTGAATACAGGAGGCTTAAGCGAGTCTTTGGTACAAGGCCTGATACTCTGCACTGTCTTCAATTAAGCTCTGGTGAGTGCCAGACGCAATAATCTTACCCTGACCGAGTAGATGAATGTGATCCATCTTCGCCATAGCAGTTAAACGATGGCTAATCATCAGCAAGGTTTTATCCTTAGCAAATTCAAACAGTAAACTTAAAATTTCTCGCTCGGTGCGCTTATCAAGCCCTTCCGTTGGCTCATCGAGCAATAGCAGCGGCGCATCACGCAGCAGCGCTCTTGCAACACCAATTCGGCGCTGCTCGCCACCCGAAAGCTGACGTCCACCTTCACCAATCCACACATCCAGCGGTTTATCACCCGTGAGTAAAGCGCCAAGTCCGACCCGCTGTAACACATCAATCAAGCGCGCGTCGTGGGCCGTGCGTTTCTCGTCTTCGATAACAGGTAGCGCTAATACTAAATTTTCCCGCAAGGTGCCCGCAAACAGATAGATGCGTTGGCTAATCACAGTTATCGCATCCCTAAGCCCGCGCTCGCTGTAATCTGAAAGAGGAAGACCATCGAGCTTGATGTGCCCTTGCTGGGCTTGCCATTCGCGGGTAATCAGCGCCAGTAAGCTCGACTTACCGCAACCCGTTGGCCCAAGTAGCGCGACTTTTTGCCCCGCTTTTATCTCAAGGGACAAACCTTGCAGCACGTGTTGATCGTCTCGATAACCAAAGTGGATATCTTCAATCTGCAATGCGCCAGATTTTGCCCTCAGGCCAGTATCGGCAACAAATTGAATATCGGCCTCTTGTTCAGTGATTTCATTAATCCGTGTCGCCGCCAATACGCAGCCAGACAAATGCTGAAACGCGCCCGCAATCGGCATCATCATCTCAACGCAGGCCATAGTGGCAAACACCATAAGCGCAAACATGGGGCCCGGCGGCACCGCATCACCCACACCTTGAGCGGCTAAATAAAGCATCATGATCAAGGCTGAACCAGTGGAGAGGATCAACATGGCTTGGCTGAGCGCAGTGATATTGACCATCGCACTTTGGCTGCGAAACAGCTCTGTCTGCGCATCATTCAGTTTTTGTCTGAATCTGTCGTTGGCGCCAAATAGGCTGAGTTCGGCTTGGCCTTGCAACATATCCAATAATTGCACCCGATAATGGCGCTTGGTTTCGAGCATAGTCCGGCTTGGCGCGTGTCCAAGGCGATAAAATAGCAGTGGCATCACCAGCCAAACGGCGACTAAAAATAGGCAAAGACTGAGGGCAAGTTTGGCATCGAACCAAGCGAGAAATAGATACAAGAACCCAGTCATCAGCAGTGATGCCGCCATAGGCGTAAGCAGTCGCAGATATAGATGATCTAGGGTATCGATATCGGCAACTAAGCGATTGAGCATGTCACCACGGCGTAGCCCCTGCAGATTTTTAGCACTGAGCGGCAAGAGTTTACGCCACGCCCAAACACGAAGCTCAGTCAGCAACTTAAAGGTCGCCTCATGGGTCGCTAAACGCTCGCCATAACGACTGGCAGTACGGGCAATGGATAAGAAACGCACACCGCCAGCAGGAGTGAAAAAGTTAAAGGACTGGGCCGTAACTATCGTCAAACCCGCGACCGCGGTAGCGGAAAGAAACCAGCCCGAAAGTGACAGTAAACCTATGCCAGCCATTAAAGTAATAATGGTCAGCAACAAGCCCACGGACATCATCAGCCATTGGCGCGAGAACAATCGAATAAAGGGGATTAGCACTTTCATTGGGCCTCTCCTTTAGTTGGCTCGGCGGCAATATCGACCGGAGTGTCACTATCAAGCTGCGTACCACTGCCACTGACCGATAACGGTACAAGTTCAATATCCGCCACGGACTCAATATTCTCACGCAGCAAGGTTTGGAATAAGCCGTGCGTGTTAGACAAAGTGGTAAAGTCGCCCCGCTGCACTATCAAGCCTTTATCGAGCACAAGAATAGTATCCATTTGATCTAACTGATCTAATCTATGGGTCACCATAATGCACATTTTACCCGCCATGGCCCGATTTAACGCAGAACTCACCGCCTGCTCACTCTGGCTATCTAAACTGGCCGTAGGCTCATCAAGGACAAACAAACTCGCCTTTTGCCCAAGCGCCCTTGCCAAGGCAATACGCTGGGCTTGGCCGACGGATAAACCGGAAGATTGCTCACCGACTGGCGCGTCTAAACCCAATGGCTGCGCCTTAACGAAGTCGCTAATATTGGCCTCTGCCAGCAAGTGCCACAGCCTATCGTCGGGCAGAGTGGGGTCGGCTAAAGCTACGTTATCCCGCACAGTACCGTGGAATAACTGCGGTTCTTGGCCCAGCCAAGCTAAATGCTGTCGCCAATGGGCTAAATCTAATGCGGATAACTCATGGCCATTGATCAGCAAATGGCCCTTATAGGGTAAAAATCCCAATAAGGCATTGAGTAAACTGGTTTTCCCCGCACCGCTTGGGCCAACTAAGGCTAAACGTTGATTGTCTTTTAATTCAAAACTCAGCGGGCCGAGTAAACGCGTGCCATCAACACTAAACACTTCAAGATGATCAGCACTCAGGGTTTCTATGCTATTGATACGCACTTGGCCGACAAACTCAGGTTCGGGATGTTCGAGCAAGGTAATCAAGGCTTCCGCGGCGCCGACGGCCTGCGCCTTAGCGTGGTAATGAGTGCCCATATCCCGCAGCGGTTGATAAAACTCAGGGGCTAAAATCAGAATAAACAGCCCAGTAAACAGGCTAAATGGAATACCGACTATTTGAGGATCTGTACTCGAGCTGATATTGGCATGGGCGCCATAGTAGCCAAAATCTAAGTGACCTAAGTAACTGAAACCAAAATAAACCGCCAATACTGCAATCGATACCGCGGCAAAAAACTCTAAGACTGCCGAGCTTAAAAATGCCATGCGTAGCACCGACATAGTGCGACTACGGAACTCTTCCGAAGCAGTGGCGATAACCTTTAGCTCAGCATCACCACGGTGGAAGAGTTTCAACGTGCTTAAGCCTTTTAATCTATCCATAAAGTGGCCGCTTAATCTTGCAAGCGCACTGAAATTCTTGCGATTCGCATCGGCAGCGCCCATGCCAACTAAGATCATAAACATAGGGATTAACGGCGCAGTGAGTAACAGAATTAATCCTGCCGCCCAGTTAATCGGGAATACCGCCGCTAAGATGAGTACGGGAATAAAACCAGCAAGGCTGATTTGTGGGAGGTATCTGGCATAAAAGTCTTGTAAATCTTCGACTTGCTCTAACACTATGCTGGCCCAACTGCCTGCGGGTTTACCTTTAATAAATGCCGGACCTAGCTTAGTCAGCTTGTCCATCACTGCCGCGCGGATATGACCACGAAGGCGCTTACCCGCCTCAAAACTGGCGCGTTCACGTCCATAAGCCAGCAAGGCGCGCAGTAACATCAAGGCGATTAACGCAATAAAATGAGAAGTATAAGCATCAATACTCACGCTGAAGCTGACCATTTGGGCATTGTCAGTTAGCGGTACGACTTGCTGCCCCATGATCACGCCATCCAGAATCGTCGCGATAATATAAGCCTGCGCGACCATAGCGACGGCGCTTATCATCCCAAGCCATAACGACAATTTAAGGAACAAGCCACAAGCTTTTTTCTGGGCTTTAAGCCAAACAAGAAGGGATTTTTCTAACGACTTATCCATGGTGCTCCAACAAGAAAACAATTAAGCGACTCGTAGCGAGGATCGGCTATCGATAACGACTCAGTTTACGGGGCTTGCAACGGCTAAAAAGTTCCGATAGGGGCGCAGTATCGCAGGCATCTAAAACAGATGAAACCCTATCACAGACTTTTGCTAGCGGACTCACAAAAACGAGCTAAAGATAAACAAATCCCTGAGTTAACGGAACTTTCCCTAGCACTAGCCTGTTTGGGAAAACTTAGGTAGCATGAACCTCTTTGTATTAATTATCTTCTACCTATGCCAAATAAACATGCCGGTTTTACCCTGATAGAACTCGTTGTGGTCATAATTATTCTAGGTGTATTGGCCGTAGTTGCTGCGCCTAAATTCATTAATATACAATCAGATGCCTATAAGAGTCAGCTATCTGGTGCACTGGCTTCGATGAAATCCGCCGTCACCTTGTTTAAAGCTAAGTCGGAAATTGCTAACAGCGGCACCACCAATCGAGTCGTTTACGACGGGATCCGTGGCGAAAACTACCAACCTTGGGCAGCAAGTGCCAGCGGTACAGCCCCAAGCGCCGATTACACTACGCCGCCAGAGATCTTTAAGGCTGCAGGGCTCAATGTCGATGAATGGTCCTATCGAATCCATACTACTGGCGGCACCTACCAAGTCATTGCCACACCGAAGCAAAAACTGAACCTTGATACGCCGACTCAAGCGCAAGTCGAAGCGACAAATTGCTATATAGACTACAAGTGGGAGACGACGGGAATCCCCACCTATAACAAGGTCGACACAGGTTGCTAGAACGACCTTAAAGCTGAAATATAATAGAAAAACAGCGAGCTAACCTGAGGTTATCTCGCTGTTTTGTTAGCGCCACATTTTACAATCAAACGTTTTTTAAAAACGTAATCCTCACTGCACTGCGCCGTATTTCACTAACACATGCCAGAGCAACTTAAGTTCATGGGCGACTTGGGCACGGTTACCGCGTTCGCGCCAATGCTGGGGTGAATGATATAAATCCCGCGCGGCCACACCTATGGCATAGGCATCGACTCTGTCTTCTATGGCGATACGATTAGCGAGCGATGGCATAGTCGGCCCGCGAAAATCGCTGGGGATCTGCGCCGTATGTAGGCTAAAACCATCATGATATTGCAGCTCGATATCATATCTGTCGCAAATTTTACTTAAGCTGGCGCCAATATCAGTGCCTTTAAAACTTGGATCGGCCACCAGCATGGCGATATCTTCATCGAGGGAAACATCAGCGTGGATCTGCGCCTCGATATAATGATCGAGATTATTCGATAACGGCCGCTCGAAACGTGACAGCAAGGAAGCATTGAGCTGATGTCCCAAATAATGAATCACATTTAGCGGCTTAAAGTCAGATTTGCCTAAGGCATAGTGACGCTCAAAACTCTCGGTCAGTAGCGCCGCTAACACATCATCGAAGCATGATAGCGTGCCCTTCTCTTTCGGATTGCGGTACGAGTCGAGATAACAAAAGGTTGAACGTGCCATCACACTGGCGTGGGTCAACAAATAGCAGCTACCAAAACGCGGCGCGGGGCCGTCCTGCCACATGCCTAGATCGAGTGCGCCATATTTAGGCCGAGATTTAGTGCCCTTATACACATCACCAAACAGCTGATTTTCCCAGTGATCCCTTGGGCCACCTAACTCAGGGGATAACTGACCGTTGGAAATATGGGTCTCAAACTGACTGCGGTATTGACCATCGCGCAGCAAACCTTCGGCTACTGTCATACCACGGCTGTCGATTCTATCGGGGTGAAAATGCAGCGCAATTCGGCCGCAGTTGAGCAATTGTTTGAGGGCGAGTTGCATCTCATGCATTGGGATGTTCGACATCTGCTGCACATTTTTAATCACAGCGACGGCCTGTTCACTGCGACCTCGAGCAAGGCGTTCAATATGCTGTATCGCTGTCATAATCCACCTATAAATGAGAGGCGTTTAACCGTTTCCCGCGTTGGCTCATCCTAAAATAAACACGAGACTCATCGCAAGCATGCAGAGAATAGATATTGATGAATTCTACTCCTATCGCCTTGAGTTTATACCACTCAAATTAATCTAGCGTGATCTAGCGCTAACTCACTCTAATTTTGGATAAAAAGAGTCGACGAGTTAACTTTATACCGGCCTGTTTAGCTGATTGAATCAGCCTGATAACCATACTGTACACTTGGGGAATCCATTAGACTCAACCGCACACTAAAATCATAGTAAAAGTGCGCCCCCAAAGCCTCTCGCAAAATAAAACGATACTTTGCAGGATGCCGTTTCACCCTCAATAAGCTCAAACTCGGCTAAGGAAACTTGCGCCTAAAAGATAAGCGAGACTGAGTTAAAGCCGCTGACAAGCGATTTATGTGCCAATATGAATGAAACCCGCCGCAAAAGTCTTTATTCGATAGCACTTAGGCCCCCGATCCTGTAAGCTGCACGCCCGCCAGCAGACCTGGCTATTGACCATAAATGCAGCAAAGCGTTGCCACAAGAGACCAATCTATGAGTTTTACCTCCCTGGGCTTATCGGCCCCGATACTTAAAGCCGTTGCCGAACAAGGCTACGACACACCTTCGCCAATCCAAGCTCAAGCCATTCCAGCTGTGCTTCAAGGCAAAGATGTGATGGCGGCCGCCCAAACAGGAACAGGTAAAACAGCAGGTTTCACCCTACCTATGCTCGAACTCCTGAGTAAAGGTAACCGTGCCCAAGCAGGCCAAGTGCGCGCATTAGTGTTAACTCCAACACGCGAATTGGCGGCTCAGGTTGCAGAAAGTGTTGAAACCTATGGTAAGAATTTAGCACTGCGCTCAGCGGTGATATTTGGTGGCGTGCCTATCAATCCACAAATCGCAAAATTGCGCCACGGTGTCGACGTATTAGTCGCCACACCAGGTCGATTGATGGATCTGTACAATCAAAAAGCGGTGAAATTCAGCCAGCTTGAAATCTTAGTGTTAGATGAAGCCGATCGCATGCTCGACATGGGCTTTATCCGCGATATCCGTAAGATTTTAGCCATTTTACCTAAGCAACGCCAAAACCTGATGTTCTCAGCCACCTTCTCCGATGAAATTCGTGAGCTGGCAAAAGGCTTAGTGAATAATCCGGTCGAAATTTCGGTCACGCCACGTAACGCGGCGGCGACCACAGTAAAACAATGGGTTTGCCCCGTCGATAAGAGCCAGAAATCGGCACTCTTGATCCAACTCATCAAGCAAAACGATTGGCAACAAGTGCTGGTATTCTCGCGCACTAAACATGGTGCTAACCGTCTAGCGAAAAGCCTTGAAGATGCGGGCATTAAAGCCGCCGCTATCCACGGTAACAAGAGCCAAACTGCGCGAACTAAAGCCTTGGCCGACTTTAAAAATGGCCAAGCTCGCGTACTGGTTGCGACCGATATCGCCGCCCGTGGTTTGGACATTGACCAATTGCCACAAGTGGTTAACTTCGACTTACCGAACGTGCCAGAAGATTATGTGCACCGTATCGGCCGTACTGGCCGCGCTGGCGCATCGGGTCAAGCCGTGTCACTGGTGAGCAACGAAGAAATCAAACTGCTGAACGATATCGAGCGTTTGATCAATCGCGTATTAGACCGAGAAATGGTTGAAGGCTTTAACCATGTATTGCCTGAGTCACGTTTAGGTGGCGGCGGAAAAAGCAGCGGTAAATCAGTACCAAGCCGTAGAAATACCCGCAGCTCAAACCAACCTAGCTCACGCGATGGCACCCCAAGAAGCGCCGAGCATAAAGATGGTCAACGCAGCGGTGACGTCGCGCGCGGCCACAAGCCAAACGACAAGAATCCAAGACACAGCGCCGATGCCAAACCACGTCCACCACGTTCAAACGATGGTCGAGCTAATAACGCAGGCGCTAGTCGTCCAAGTGAAAGCCGTTCAGGTGCTGGCGAAAATCGTGGCCAAGCGGGTGAGAATCCTTACGCAAATGGCCCAAAGAAAAACACCCGTCGCCCAAATAACGGTGCGAGTCGTCCAAGACATTCACAGGATTAATGCACCCGCTGAGCGAACTCGCTTGGCGATTTAGCCGCATTAAGCCCTAAAAAAACGCCCAACTCCGTCAGGAATTGGGCGTTTTTTTGTCTTTATTTATTGATGTTTAGCGCATTATCCACACATTGATCAATAACTCGCTTGAACAATCGCCGCTTTAAACAACAACCTAAAAAAAACTTTAAACAGCAACCTAGGTTAATTCGCCTTAATATCGGGCAACTGCTGCAGGACTTCATCCGTAAAATAGGGTTCATCTTCAACCCAAAAAATATAGTCTAGCCCTAGGTAGTTTTGTGCAAAATCCAGCAAGTCAGGCACAGTATTCTTTTTACCTGTTTTGGGATTAATCTGCCGCAAATTACCGTCTTGCACCGCCATGCCTTTCACTAATGCCGCTGGATATTCTTTAATAAAGGCGTAACTCTGTCCCATATGGCCTTTACGATATGGCATTAAATCTGGGCCACCTACGCCCATATTGAGCGCTTTGGCTTGCGCAAATAAGCCTCGCATATAGCCTTTGTCATTCCATGGCAGCCATTCGTCTGGCAAAAAGTTCAAATACACCATAGCGGTTGAATGCTGAAATGACCCAGCTAATACCTGCATGTTTTCGCCAATCGCATCGATATAGTCTTTAGGATTAAAATCACTGGGGAAGGTGGTTGTTCCGTCGGCGTTTTCAGTCCCCACTTCAATTGAGCTTTCACTAAAGTTAATACCAGTGATTTTCCCATCAAACTCTTGGCCTAGCTGGCGCACCAATTGTTGATAACGCGCACGTACTGCAGGCTCCCACATTTTGGCAGACCAGCCGTATTCGTCATCCGTCACAGGTTTATTGGGATCACGCTCTGGTGCACTCAACATGCTTTGCTTCAACACGCCGCCTTGATAAATAGGCTCATCGAGCAAATAAGCCGGCACATTGACTCTAGGCGTAAAGGATTTCTCTTGCAGCTGGATCCACAATTTTTTGCCTATCGAATCGAGATAGGCAATATCGGCCCTAATCGCGCTGAAATCATATTCGCCCAGCTTAGGCTCTAAACTGCGCCAAGTATAAACAATCTGCGCACCGCCAAAACGGGGATCGCGCAGCGCCTTGTCGGCGCGAATGTTTTCTCCGTTTTCCTCACGATGATTAATATAAATGAAGTGCTGTAACGGTTGCGACGCTGGTTGTGACTCTAATTGCCGCTCTGGTTGTGACTCTGGCTGCAACTCTGGCTGAATTGATGCAGCACTCGCTGCGCTCAAAAAGAGGCTTAGTAAAATAGTCCATCGAAACATAAATACTCCAAACCGATGCAGGCCTTATCACCTGACAAAGTCGTTAATCTGCTCATTTATTTTTTACTCAGAATCACTTCTACCACAGGCAAGCTGAGGGGCATATCAATTAAGCAGACAAATACAAAGTGTTACTTAACTTCCCGCCAGAATTAACATTTACAAAACAAACAGACTCAGTCACTGCATTAATCACACCCAACAAAAAAGGGAATAAACTTGAGTTTATTCCCTTTAAAAATAGAGCGAATTAAATCGAGGTACGATTCAACTCAAGCTAGGCCAAACTTACTTCATTGGCCAAGCGCGGTAAGATTTACCTTTAATACGGCCGCCAGTTAACTTGTTCAGCGCTTTCTTGGCAACCTTACGATTAACAGCTACATAGGCGCGGTAATCGGTCACTTGGATTTTACCCACCTGTGAGCCTTCGATACCGTTTTCGCCCGTCAGCGCGCCTAGGATATCCCCTGGACGCAGTTTTTCTTTCTTACCGCCATCGATCTGTAAAGTGATCATGGTTGGCGCAGCAGGCGTGTTGCCAAGCAAGCTTTCAGATGGCAGTGATTCGCTGGTAATTTCGCGATCTAAATACTCTTCTAACAAGGCAATCTTGTAACCGTCTTGGTCGTTATAGAAGGTATAAGCGGCGCCTTTACTGCCCGCACGGCCAGTACGACCGATACGGTGAATGTGCACTTCGGTGTCGTAGGCGACGTGATAGTTAAACACGGCATCGAGCGCATCGATATCTAAACCACGGGCAGCAACGTCGGTCGCCACCAATACGCAGGCACTCTTGTTAGCAAATTGCAGCAGGGTTTCGTCCCTGTCTCTTTGCTCTAAATCACCGTGCAGGGCCAATACGCTAAAGCCTAAACCTTCAAGCTCATCGGCCACTTTTTGAGTTTCGCGTTTCGTGTTACAAAACACTACTGCGCTTTCAGGCTTATGTTCTAACAACAATAATTGCAGCGCTTGCATACGCGCCTTGTCATCGTCTAAGCGATAAAAATGCTGGGCTATGCTTAAACTGTCGTGATTACCTTCCACTTTAACCATACTTGGGTCATACATGATTTGCTTAGCAATCGATTGAATTTGCTCTGGGAACGTCGCGCTGAATAGCAGCGTCTGACGCTCACGTGGCGCTTGTTCGATAATCGCATCGAGAGCAGGTTGAAAGCCCATTTCTAACATGCGATCGGCTTCATCGAGCACTAACATGTTGAGATTGCTTAAATCTAGACGATTGCGATCTAAGTGATCGACGATACGACCCGGCGTACCCACAATAATGTGCGCGCCGTGTTCCAGCGAGCCAACCTGCGGCCCCATAGGCACGCCGCCGCAAAGTGTCAGTACTTTAACGTTATGAATACCACGGGCAAGGGTACGGATTTCCTGCGCCACTTGGTCGGCCAACTCGCGAGTAGGACACAGTACTAAAGTTTGAATGCGAAAGCGTTTAACGTCTAACTTGTTCAGTAATCCTAAGCCGAAGGCGGCCGTTTTACCCGAGCCAGTTTTACCCTGACCTATCACATCCTGCCCTGCTAAAATGGGTGGCAAACTTTGCGCCTGAATTGGCGTCATCTCGTTGTAGCCCATAGAAGAAAGGTTCTCAAGCAGTTCGGGTTTTAGCTTAAGAGTCGAAAAAGCCATTGATGGATTAGGCTTAGTATCAGAGTTGCTCAAGGTGAATATCCTGTGGTGGGTAACGAAGCGGCTGCTAGGTTACTGAAATTGCGTTACTTATCGATTAAACTGGTCTATCAAGATTCTGGCTAGCTTGAGTTAAGAATAAAGCGCTATGCTCGCTCAACCCAAAAGCACGGCTATTGTAGCAACAAAGCGCAGCTTTTACCTCAAGTCCTTAAGCAATAGACATAGCTGGCGTGAACAGCAACAAAAAGCCCTGTAGGAATACAGGACTTAGGGCTAACTTAGATTTAGGTTTGAGTTTAGAATTCGCTCAGCGCGGCAGATTTAACAAATTAAGCGATGTGGCCGAAACGCCCTTCTTGATAATCGCGAATCGCCTGCTGAATTTCCGCTTGGGTGTTCATTACAAATGGACCCATCTGGACGATTTTTTCACGGATAGGTTTACCCGCAAACAGTAACATCCCAGCGCCGCGCTCATCGGCTTTAAGCTTAAGCACACTTTGGCTATCAAGCACTAAAAACTCGCCCTGATGATATGACCGCTGTGAATCTTCACATTTACTTAAGTCACCTTGGTACAAGTACAAGGCGACAAACTCATGTTGAGACAAATCAAGCGTGGCCTCAGTGTTTGGCGCTAGGCTCAAATCAGCAATGGCAGCCTCACCCGCTAATCCTTGTATAGCCGCACTAATCAGTGGTTGATCTTTAAAGCCCCAATCACCCGCTAAGGCTTTTAAGCTAGCGCCAGTGTTATTGGTCGCTTCAACGCTAGCGCTACCCGCAGTATCTTGATACTTAGCTGGACGCAGCTTGTCTTTGGCGGGCATGTTGACCCAAATTTGGAATCCATGCAGACCATCGACAGCATCGGCAAGTGGCATTTCAGAATGCACTACCCCGAACCCGGTACTCATCCACTGCACATCGCCGGCACGAATCGCCTTCACATTGCCCATTTGGTCACGATGCTCAAAACCGCCCTTACGAATATAAGTGAACGTCTCCATCCCGCGATGGGGATGTGCGGGGAAGCCGCCAATAAAATCTTGTTCATCATCGGATTTTATTTCGTCGATCATCAAGAAAGGATCAAATTTAGTCGTCACAAAATCGGCGACACGGCGAATATTGACTCCATCGCCATCCATCGCGGCTTTGGCGGAAAACTGACTTAATACTTTCATTGCTGCTCCCCTATAGGTTGAGCAAAGCGGTGCGTGAAACGCCAAAATACTGTGGTTAACACAAGACGCAAACACTTTGCTGATCGATGCAGAATAACAAGGAAGTTTACAAAAGAATAACGCGAAATCACGGCCTAAACATTCGAAAAAATAGAATGGTAGGCAGTTGATATCCACTCACACAGGTTTGCCATGGCATTAGCGTACCTGTAGATTTAAAAGACACACGCTATACACTTTTTGGACAGAAGTACTTTAAGAATTTCTGGATAGCACTGCTGAGGGCTCAAACTTGGTCATTTAATTCTTTAAGTGCTGGCTTATGATGAGCCATGGCATTCGCTCACCGACACGCAGCAAGTCCGTCCTTGGATGCTCGACCGCCCCGTCCATGGGGCGGACGGCCGTCTCGCCAATCACCATCGTTCACCTTTTGGGCACTAGTATAACCTGTCTGTATGAAGGAGATACCCAGCAAGCTTTGGGACAATTATGAGTTAGACCATTAGCTCAAATTAGGGTCTGTTGATCTTTGCTGTACAAATAG
>NZ_JAMTCC010000063.1:0-14186 GCF_025370265.1 Shewanella septentrionalis
AGCGTCTTTCCCTTAAAACCTTTGGGGATAGCAAAGTGTCTGGGTTTAATGTCTGTGACCTCAATAGCGCGAAGCCCCACAGAAAGTGCCACGCTAATCATTAGGCGAAACTCTTGGGATAGCCCGTTGCAACGCCAATTGTCCCTTACATGCTGTAGGTCAAGATCATTCAATGGCTGTAGATTGGTTTCTCTGATTGCGCTTCGGATTGAGCAATCCGTTAACGTCTGTCCATATTTGGTAGTGCCTGTGATTTCAAAAGGCAATTGAGAGATGTACCCATGACGGTAGCAAAACAGGTAGAAGCGCCTCACAATCGAAAGGGCTGCAACGGCTGTGCTGCGACTCAAATTTCCTTTCTCTATCTCATTATCTAAATAGGCCCGATAAAGGAAGATTGGATAGCGTTGGAGTCGTTCTTCGTGGTCATCCCAGTTTAGATTATTTGCATCCAGGTAACGGTAATATCTCAACAGATGAAAGCAGGTTGGTTTGACATCCTTTGTGCCCTCGACGATGCGGCGACTAAGGATGTAGGCATTAGGCTCAAACACTGGCTTACCTTCACTGGTAAACAGCATAAAAACGCCTTTGAATGACATTGGCTTATCAACTGTAAAAAAAAACTGGATTTCTTCGTATGACACCGATTTTTCAGTATGATAGGAATTGATAAACTCATCAGTGATTTCAACGTCACCAATCTCAAAGTATTCGTCTGTCTCTACCAGATGATAGAAGTGCTCCATACCTGACACGCCCCCACTTTATATATCTAAATTTAAGTATGGATTGCCATCTAAATTTGTCAACATAAATGAATCGCTAGTGTCAATCTAAGTATTACTATTGGGATTTTAAGTCGAATGAAAAAAAAGCCCCTTAAATAAGGGGCTTTTCTCGAAACACTAACCAAGGATTACTTGATTTTTGCTTCTTTGTAGATAACGTGCTGACGAATAACTGGATCAAATTTTTTGATTTCCATTTTTTCAGGCATGTTACGCTTGTTTTTTTCAGTTGTGTAGAAGTGACCAGTTTTAGCTGTAGAAACTAATTTGATCTTCTCACGATTACCTTTAGCTTTAGCCATGATCTATTATACCTTCTCGCCACGAGCACGAAGTTCAGCAACAACAACTTCGATACCTTTTTTGTCGATCAGACGAATACCTTTAGTAGATACACGTAACTGTACGAAACGCTTTTCTTCTTCTAACCAAAAACGGTGGTTTTGTAGGTTAGGTAAAAAACGACGACGGGTCGCGTTTTTTGCGTGCGAACGGTTGTTACCAACCATCGGCTTCTTGCCAGTAACTTGGCATACTCTTGACATGTCAATCTTCTCCAAAAACAATTTTAACGCTCGAGCATTAATGTGCCTCGTATGGCCGTCGCCCGAGGCACAAAGAGGGCGCATTTTATACACGATCACAGAGTGAAGATCAAGTGTTAGATTAATTAATCCAGCCTCGTTCTGCAAAAGAAACTATCTCTCGATCACCTACAACCATATGGTCCAATAAGGATACGTCTATGGTTGCTAACGCATTTTTTAATCGCTCAGTTATTCGTCGGTCAGCCTGACTGGGCTCGGCAATACCAGACGGATGATTATGACAAACTATAACTGCTGCGGCCTTTTTCTCCAGCACTAAGCTCACCACTTCACGTGGGTACACTGAGGCTGAGTCTATTGTACCGCGGAATAATTCGACAAATTGAATCACTCTATGCTGGCTATCCAGCAGTAAAACTGCGAACACTTCATAGGAGCGATCGGCCAATTGTCTCATTAAATAGTCCCGAGTTAAATCGGGATTTGTTAAAACTTGACCTCTTTGCAGATTTTCCTGCGCTACACGCCGCGCTAATTCGGCCGCAGCTTGAAGCTGGGCGTATTTTACAGGTCCTACGCCCGGAAGTCGACATACCTGATTTCGAGGAGCACAAAGCAGGTTTCTGAGGCCACCAAACTCGCTAATAAGAGACCTTGCAAGATCAACCGCGTTTAATCCCGCCAAACCGTTCCGCAGTAATACCGCCAATAACTCCGCATCCGACAGTTGCCCCGCCCCTTTTTGTAACAGTTTATCTCTGGGACCTTCCCCCTCAGGCCAATCTTTAATGCCCATGCGACCTCCCTGTCATCTCACATATTTTCACTTTACTGAGTATGGACGAGATTTTTTGAACTGGGAGAGTCACTAAAATTCACCGCTTTGTGATATTGTTGGCGGCATTATTTCTATCTCGGATGATGTCTGTGAGTCTGACAAATAAAAACGTCCTGCTGGGCATTGGCGGCGGTATTGCGGCCTATAAAAGTGCTGATTTAGTCCGTCGCTTAAAAGAGCGTGGCTTTGATGTGCGCGTGGTGATGAGCCAAAGTGCGATGGAATTTATCACGCCTTTGACGCTGCAAGCGTTATCTGGACATCCCGTTGCCTCAAGCCTACTCGATCCTGCGGCAGAAGCAGCCATGGGCCACATAGAACTCGCTCGTTGGGCAGATCTCGTCATCATCGCCCCTGCAACCGCAAACCTATTGGCGCGGATTAATGCCGGCATGGCCGATGAGCTGATCACCACCACTTGTCTTGCCACAGAGGCGCCTATCGCCCTGTGTCCGGCAATGAATCAGCAGATGTACCGTAATCTGGCGACGCAGGCGAATTTAACCAGTCTGGCATCCCGCGGCTTTACCCTTTGGGGACCCGCAAGTGGCAGTCAGGCCTGTGGTGAAGTGGGTCCTGGACGCATGCTCGAACCGCTAGAAATTGCCGAGCTAGCCAGTGATTTTTTTGCAACAAAAGAAGTCTCTGCGCTGCCTCTTGCAGGCCAGTCACTGCTGATTACCGCAGGGCCAACCCGTGAGGCAATTGATCCCGTCAGATACATTTCGAATCACAGTTCTGGAAAAATGGGCTTTGCCTTAGCCAAAGCCGCGGCAGATATGGGCGCAACAGTCACCTTAGTCTCTGGTCCAGTGAATCTAAGCACCCCAGAAGGCGTGACCCGCATTGATGTTGAATCGGCGCAAAATATGCTTGACGCTGTGATGGATAACGTTGATAAAAAAGATATTTTTATTGGCTGCGCCGCAGTAGCTGACTATCGCATTAGCGACATAGCCACCTGTAAGATCAAAAAATCGGCAGAAGAAATGCAACTTGCGCTGGTGAGGAATCCTGATATCTTAGCCACGGTTGCGAGCTTACCTAACCGTCCTTTTGTGGTGGGATTCGCCGCAGAAACCCATGATGTAGAAGCCTATGCGCGCGATAAACTCAAACGTAAAAACTTGAATATGATCGCCGCGAACGACGTTTCCGTTGCTGGTCTAGGCTTTAATGCCGATGCCAATGCCCTGCGAGTGTTCTGGCCGCACGGCAGTCAAGACTTGCCTGCCACTGACAAACTCACGCTGGCACGGCAATTACTTTCGTTGATAGTGAAAGAAAAAACAAATACATGAAAACACCGATTGAATTAAAAATTCTCGACTCCCGTATCGGCTCAGAATTTCCTTTACCTGCCTACGCTACACCTGGCAGTGCAGGCATGGATCTTCGCGCCATGATCGACACGACTTTGACTATAGCACCGGGTGAAACCGTGCTTATTCCAACGGGGATTGCCATTCATGTTGCCGATCCAGGACTGGCTGCAGTGATTTTGCCGCGCTCAGGTCTTGGCCATAAACACGGTATCGTACTGGGGAATCTGGTCGGACTCATCGATTCCGATTACCAAGGCCCCTTAATGGTGTCTTGCTGGAATCGTAGCGACAGTCCTTTTGCCTTAGAAATTGGCGATCGTCTCGCACAACTGGTGTTTGTTCCTGTAGTACAAGCACAATTCAAACTCGTTGATGAGTTCGACAGCTCAGATCGTGGTGAAGGCGGATTTGGCCATTCAGGCACTAAATAATCCCCTAAGTCGTTATTAAGCCAAGGATACTGCAATGGCTGTAAGCCCAAAAATTAATCGTCGTGAACATATTTTGCAATGTCTAGCACAGATGCTAGAAACCAACCCAGGACAAAGGATCACCACAGCGAAACTGGCCTCAGAAGTCGGTGTATCGGAAGCCGCCCTGTACCGTCACTTCCCGAGTAAAGCGCGGATGTTCGAAGGCTTAATCGAATTTATCGAAGAGTCGTTATTGTCGCGCATCAATTTAATCATGGATGACGAAAAAGACACCATGAAACGCTGCCAACTGGTGCTGCAACTGTTACTGATTTTTGCCGAGCGTAACCCGGGGATTTCCCGCGTCCTCAATGGTGATGCTCTGCTCGGAGAAAACGAACGCCTGCGCAGCCGCATTAGTAATTTATTTGCCAAGATTGAAACCCAGTTGAAGCAAATCCTACGGGAAAAAACCCTGCGGGAAGGCAAAGGCTTCAACTTAGACGAAGCCATATTAGCCAATTTACTGTTAGCCTTTGCCGAAGGGCGAATCGCTCAATTTGTTCGAAGTGAATTCAAACTCAAACCTACTACACACTTCGATGAACAGTGGCGTTTTATCCAACATCAACTTTTACAAAGCTAATGATTTTTCAGTTCTGACAAAAATGCTCAGCTTCCTAAAAACTAATCTAAAATTTTGGGATTGACTCAAACTTGCCGTCACTGCCAGTCTAAACTCGATTAGTAGTGGCTGATTTAAAGCCGATATCCGATAAGGACTATCGGCTTTTTCATGTGGCCCATGAGCGTTTTTCGGTATGAATTATCTGCAATTCGCGTTATCCTCCTCCCCCTATTCTTGCCCTAGCGAGAATAACAATAATTTGTATCTGATGCTGAACAGCCCAAGTACCACTCGATGCTCAGCATAGGTTTTCTGTTATAGCCGCTACGACGTAGTGGAGGATAAGATGGCATTAAGTGAAGCAGCAGTAAAAGTACAAGCCGCGTTATTAGAACGTGGACTTGAAACCCCAATGCTCCCAAGCGTTTACAGCAGTGAAGAACGTAAAGACAAGATTGAACATCATATGAAAGAAATCCTGACATTAATGTCATTGGATTTGTCAGATGATAGCCTTGCCGATACGCCGCGCCGCATTGCTAAAATGTACGTCGATGAAATCTTCTCCGGCTTAGATTATGCTAACTTCCCTAAGATCACGGTTATCGACAATAAGATGGGCTTCGATGAAATGGTGCGAGTGCAAGACATTAGCCTCACCAGCACCTGCGAACACCATTTAGTGACGATCGATGGTACTGCGACCATAGCTTATCTACCACGCAAAAAAATCATTGGTTTATCAAAGATTAATCGCATCGTGCGTTTCTTTGCCCAACGTCCACAGGTGCAAGAGCGTTTGACTCAGCAAGTGTTAGTAGCGCTACAAACCTTGCTCGAAACCAAAGACGTTGCGGTTAAAATGGATGCTGTGCATTACTGCGTAAAATCCCGTGGCGTGATGGACTCAACCAGTTCAACCACCACCACAGCACTTGGCGGTATTTTCAAATCTAACCCTGCGACCCGCGCCGAGTTTTTGCATCAGTCGAAATAAGTGTGTTGAAGCTTAACGTTATTTAAACGTTTCGAAATCAATAGCAATCAATACAACTTAATAAAAAAACGCTGCGATTCCTTCTATAGAATCGCAGCGTTTTTTGTTTTCATACCAACCCAATCAAACCTTTCTCAACCTAGCTAAGATCAATGCTGGCTGATTAACTGATTTCACCACGCCAATAATAGCCACTTGATCAATACCAGCGACTAAGCACTCGATTTAAATGCCGTATTGCTCGCGGTACTGGCTCACGGCGGCAAGTTGCGCTTCCATTCCAGGCTTTTCAGACAGATAACTAATGAGGTCGGCAAGTTTAATGATCGCCACTATGCCACAGCCAAAATCACGCTCAACCTCTTGAATTGCCGATAACTCGCCCTTGCCTTTCTCTTGCCTGTCTAAGGCGATCAACACACCGGCTAATTGTGCCTTATGGGCTTCGATGATTTCCATCGACTCACGAATTGCAGTACCGGCAGTGATCACGTCGTCTACCAACATAACGCGGCCTTTCAGCTCGCTTCCGACTAAGCTGCCACCTTCGCCGTGATCTTTTTTCTCTTTGCGGTTAAAGCAGTAAGGGATATCGATATCGTGGTGTTCACACAGGGCAACCGCCGTAGTGGTCGCAATTGGAATGCCTTTATAAGCTGGGCCAAACAGCAAATCGTAATCAATGCCTGAATCCACTAACGCAGCGGCATAGAAACGGCCTAAACGCGCCAAGTCACGGCCAGTATTGAACAAACCCGCATTGAAGAAATAAGGACTGATACGACCCGATTTAAGGGTAAATTCGCCAAATCGCAACACCTGACGTTCTAAGGCAAATTCAATAAACTCACGTTGATAGGCTTTCACAATATCTCCTTACGGCTTTGTCTTTTATTGGTTTTTATTAGGTAATGTTTTATTAGGCAACATTTAATTAGGTACAGGGCTTGTCTAACACTAGCATCTTGCTGCAGATAAAAAGTTGCAGCTAATAAAAAGCCCCGCACTCTGTAACATGACGGGGCTTGTTCATCGCCACACTATTAGTTCAGTGCGGCTTTCTGCACATCGACGATTTCACGAATACTGTTCTTCGCCAATGCCAACAGTTCGAGCAATTCTTCGTGGCTGAATGGCTCGCCTTCGGCGGTGCCTTGAATTTCGATGATCTTGCCCGTTTCCGTCATCACCACGTTCATGTCAGTTTCAGCGGCGCTGTCTTCGATATATTCTAGATCGCTTATCGCTTCACCCTTGTAAATACCGACGCTGACTGCAGCGATAAGGAATTTAAGCGGGTTAGATTTAATGATGCCTTTACCGCGTGCCCAGTTCAGCGCATCCACTAAGGCCACACAAGCGCCAGTGATAGAAGCAGTGCGCGTGCCACCGTCAGCTTGGATCACATCACAATCAATCACGATAGTGTTTTCGCCTAGGGCTTTCATATCCACACAGGCGCGCAGAGCACGGCCGATAAGACGTTGAATTTCTTGCGTACGGCCTGATTGCTTACCGCGAGCGGCTTCACGATCCATACGGCTATGGGTCGAACGTGGCAACATGCCGTATTCCGCCGTCACCCAGCCTTGACCCTGACCTTTAAGGAAACGTGGCACACCTTCAGTAAAACTGGCGGTACAAAGCACTTTCGTTTCGCCAAATTCCACTAACACAGAACCTTCGGCATGGGCCGTAAACTGGCGAGTAATAGTGATGGGACGAGTTTGTGCTGGCGTTCTGTTACTTGGACGCATGCGAGATTCCTGTATTCTGAGTCATTGACCGATTTTGGCTGCATATTATAAGGGCTTGAGCCTTAGGATGCCATGCTTAGGGTGATTCTCTGGCAAACTCATCACACTCAAACGCCTAATACGTGTCCTTATACCCAAACAACCTGAAGATGCAGAATTCAGCGGGAGTTTAACGCACTTTAGGCAAGGCCATTTATTGCTCCTGCATAAATGGCATTCACGCCATCCATGGCGATTGCGGTTATTTGCGGACCTAGTGGACTAAGTTAAAAATAACCAACGCAGCATAAAGTGCGTTACCCCGTGGTTAACATCAGCCGCCGGGACGGAGCGCCTAGGGCACTTCACTTCCGTGTTGCATCAATTCAAAAGGTAGCCGACATTCTGTCATTGCTGCGCCTTGAATTGAAGCACACTAGGCGCTCTGAAACTCGTATCTTCAGGCAGCTTGGGGATATTTGCTGTATGCCTTTAATCCTAAAGCCATTGACTCTATAATCGCCTCTCATTATGACGATTAAACCATTAGGACAACCCATGATCCAAAGCATGACAGCCTACGCTCGCATCGAGCACAAAGCACAATGGGGCACTGCCTCCTGGGAAATTCGCTCAGTCAATCAACGTTATCTCGAAACTTACCTACGTTTACCCGAGCAATTCCGCAGTTTCGAACCCGTACTGCGCGACCGCCTACGTAAACGCTTAAGCCGCGGCAAAGTTGAAGTCAATCTGCGCTACGAACTGGCAGACAACAGCAATAACGAGCTGCAGTTGAATCAAGCGCTAGCAAAACAGCTATTAGGCGCCGCCACTTGGCTCAAGCAAGAAGCGGGACAAGGCGATGTCAATCTTACCGACATCCTACGCTGGCCGGGCGTGCTAGCGAGCGGTGAACAAGATATGGATGCGATCGGCGCCGATCTTATGACAGCCTTCGATTCAGCCATAGATCAATTCATCGAAGCCCGAGGCCGTGAAGGCGAAGCTATCAAAGACATGCTACTAAGCCGCTTAGATGGCGTGAGCGAGCAAATCGCCGTCGTACGCGAGCACATGCCTACTGTGATGTTGTATCAACGCGAAAAGCTCACCAACCGCCTTGCGGAAATCAAAGGTGAACTCGACCCAGCCCGCATCGAGCAAGAAATGGTGCTACTGGCACAAAAACAAGACGTGGCCGAAGAAATGGATCGCCTCGAAGCCCATGTGGCCGAAGCCCGCCGTATCCTAAAAAAAGGCGGCAGCGAAGGTCGCCGTTTAGATTTTATGATGCAAGAATTTAACCGCGAATCGAACACGCTCGCCTCTAAATCCATCAGCACTGAAATCACCTCGGCCGCAGTGGAACTTAAAGTTCTTATCGAGCAAATGCGCGAGCAGATCCAAAACGTTGAATGATATCCATAATCATCCACCAAGCATCATTAACCGTTGTTTTAAATCAATTTTAACATATCACCCGTCTATTAGCATCCATCTACACCCACCAATACCCACCGCCATATGGTGGGCATATTGGTGGGTATGCTACAATAACTCCGATCGTCAGTGGTGGGTATTATTGGCTTTCATAAAAGCAACCTTAAGGTCATGATGGGGAATGGATTTATGGGAAACCTGACAGTAAAAGAGATTGAGTCCAAGGCTAAAGGAGAACCTGGCCGGTATGCAGATGGAGCCGGTCTGTATTTTGTTGTCCCAAAGCTTGGCGTTCCATATTGGATGCTCCGTTACACGGCGCAATCCAAACGCAAGGAAATGACCTTAGCAAAATACAGTGATATGTCTCTTGCGGATGCGCGTGCGGAAGCTGCTACCAAAATGAAACAGTTTCGCGACGGTCTCGACCCGCTCATAGCCAAAAAACGTGCAGAGCAATCCCAAATCAAAACCGTTGATGATCTCTTTGCCGATTGGCATTTAGGTAACGTTAAAAGACTCAAGCACCACGAAATCCCCGAACGTATCTACCGTAAAGACATTGCTCCCCATATAGGCAGCTTCAACGTCGATAGCGTCACAGCCAGAGACATAAAGGCTGTATTACAAGCCATTGCAGCCACTAACCGCCCAGCAATAGCTAACGATGCTCTAATGTACTGCAAGCAGCTTTTTAATCACGGCATAAAGCTGGATCTGCTTGGCGCAAATCCCGCAAGTGCATTTTCTATATCAGATGCTGGTGGCTTAGAAAAAAGTAAAGACCGCGCTTTAACGCTAGAGGAAGTCACCACGTTTTTTAAAATCGCTAGGGAAAATAGTAACAGCTTTAGCCGTGACAACTATCTAGCTTGTGCACTACTGATTATATTGGGAGTACGTAAGTCTGAGTTGGCTGAAGCGCCTTGGAAGGAGTTTAATCTTGATGAGAATGTGTGGAATCTGTCCAAAGACAGAAGCAAATCAGGTGTGGGTATTGCGATTCCATTGCCTCCTATAGTGATGGGATGGTTATATGAGTTAAAAATTAGAGCACATGACTCCGACTATGTCTTTCCAAGCAGACGCTCCAGTAAAAATCCCCATATGGGCCCTGATACGCTAAACCGAGCAATCACTAAACTATTTGGCCACGAAGCCGGTAAGAAAAAACAACCCCCAAACTTAATGGGTGATATGCCCCATTTCACTGTGCACGATCTACGTCGTACCTGCCGCACCCTGCTTGCAAAACAAGGGACGCCAGGGCACGTTGCAGAGCGTTGCCTTAACCACAAACTAAAGGGTGTTGAAGGGATTTATAACCAGCATGATTATTTCGATGAGCGAAGGGAAGCGTTAGAAAAATTGTCACAATATTTGAAATTGATTATAAAGACCTAATGCTGAAATAATAACTATTTAGATCTAGCTCAGTTAAAGGCTTTTTAACTGAGCTTAGTATCTCAAATATCAATAGTAATATCTTACCTAAACTGGGTAAATCCTAACACATTGACCATAAATCCTTCACACGCCATAAAACCAATTAGTCCACCAATAAATTGAGGTCCAACACTCCAAAATATACGTTTATAAAATGCATCCATAGCACCTGATGTAAAGTATGCATCTGGCCTAACAAAGCTTAAAAATACTCCTCCAATAAAGGAGCCAATCGTCATAAACAGAGTTCCAGATAAAATGAAAGCTATCCATCCCCAAAAACCAAGTTCAACGTTGCTCTTGAATATCGTCAACAAAGCCATTGATAGTACTAATAAAAAACAAATTATCAGATATTTAATAAACCGGTCCATTTTTGAAACTCTCCTAACTGCTTTAAAATTAAGAGATTAGTAATAGCTATAACAAGTCATCTCGAAGGTGAGCGGATAGAGAAAATATATTAGATTTACCCCATCAACTGGTTCAGTCAGATTTGATGCAATAACCAACCTCCAAACTCATATTAGAACCTCTAATACACAACCAAAATATCCTAAAATGGGATATTTTACAACTTCGTCTACTATCGGCCCATGAAACAAAAGCTATGGTCGGATAGAGAAGAAGCCTTACGTAATGAATTGAAAGCTATGCGTAAAAATGCAGGCCTCAGTCAAAGTGAGCTCGCTCTTAAATTAGAAAAGCCCCAAAGTTTCGTATCCAAGTACGAGAGCGGGGAGCGTCAACTCAAAATCTTAGAGCTTGAGCAGGTTTGCCTTGCCTGTGGCACATCAGCGCATGCATTTTTGAAAGATTTTAGTGAGCTGTATGTTGAAAAAGATGCATAAAAGAGCCTCAATGAAGAGGCTCAATCTCAATATTGTTGGGTAACGCCAACGGAAAATAATCAAACTTGTGCTTTTAACTGCAGCCAGCCTTGGGTGGCTAGCTTTCTAAGCAGCCGCCTGTAAGACGGTAACTAGACCATATGGAAACAGGTGTACTGCTAGAGCGCATTAAGTAAGGATTTATTTCATTACAAACACCCGATAAACCTCTCTGGGTACGGGAAGAATTTTTATGCCCCAAAAGCTGACTTCTATTGATGCGGCTACAGAGCAATGAAGTAGTTTTTAGCAGCTTAAAATAAGTAAGGGGCAACCAAATGGCCACCCCTTACTTTTAGCTTCGACCTTTTAGCTTCGACAAAATATTCTACTGTCAAAAACCATAAAATGACCTTTTAAGGGATTTGTTTGAAGTGCTTAGCGGGCCGATAAACAGTCACACTCTGGGTCCTTTGGCTGCCAGGCCTTTAACAACGCTTTGGTCATTACATTTTTACTCGACATGCTTCATTCCCTTGCAATATGAGGCGGTGTTACTGCCCAAAATAATCCCGTTTAGATTCAAAGCCTGCGGCTTGGAGCACCGCTATCACCGGCTTGGGTAAGATGTAGAGCATAAAATAATCCTCGCCAAAACAAAAAACTTGCTCTGGGAAATGCTGCTCGGCCAAGCGCACAATGTCACGGTAATAGTTGGCGGTATAGCGCTCAGCAGGGTCAATGAGTTGTACCCTGCCTACCCTGTTATCATCGGCATAAAACTCAGCAAAACCACGACGGGTTTTGTAACTGAACCTGAGCTTAGCTAACTCACACAGCTGCTCCAGCGGCGCGGCAAAGTACTCGTAGGGCTCTTCTAAATCATCGTCGGTGTATTCATCATAGACAAAGGTGCCAAAGCCAACCTCAGCGCTGCCAGGCAGTGCGCGCAGTACTGAGCACAGGTCGCGGTCAGTGTCCTCTGGGCAGGCATAACCGAGTGCTGCCAATTGCGAAAGCAGGGCCACAAGCTCCTCGGGCCAAGGCTCTTTCGGCTTAGGCTCGGGCTCCTCCTCGGGATTAGCGGCCTCTTGCTGTGCATCCCATTCACGGAAGGTCACAGGGTCGCGCTCTGCCTCCTGCCACAATGCCTGCCAGCTTAGCGAGCCTTGAGAAAACTGCTCACACCAAAGCCGAATCCTTTGGAAGTCATCAGGGGAGACTTGGCTTTCTCCTTTCAAGACTCGTTGCGCGAAGATTATCGGATCTCGTAATGTTAATCGCGTTCTCGTAATATCCGAGCTGTGACTAAAAATCCAAGAATATTTATCCTCTGTCAGCATACCACTTAAATAAGGAAGACCCTGCTGCTTTACGCCATGAGTATAAAATAGACCATCAACAATGTGCGCAGGCAAATTATAAACATCGCTTTGAAAGGTAAAGTATACGTCTTGGCATAGTGAGTATCGTCGCTTAACATATTCCGCTTCGAGTACATCAGGCATTGGCTTACGGTAGAAGAAATTGAATAACTCAGGTTCCCTTCCCATAAAAAAAGCTGGGATCCGCAATCTCTGGATTAAAGCCAACAAACGTTAATTCAAACTTGTTATCCATTCTACTTATAGCATTATAAATTTCTTCTTTGACTATCCAATCGGCTAGTTGTGAGACTACGTGATCAAATTGTTTACGCCAGACTTCAGGATCCTTTGGGTGCCACAAGGCTTTTTGAAAACTGAACTTATCCATGTGCTTTACTCATATCCTTGCAGGCAGCTGGCGAGCTATGCCAGCCATTCACCCAATGACTTTATTCACCAACGCACTTTTCACTCACTAAAATAATCTGCCCTGAGTTTGCTGGCTGCCGCCAATGGGCTAAGACAGACGGGAGACAATAAATTCAGCAGCCTGCTGCGGCGTTACCGATAAGTCCAAAACACGTTCCATTCTTTCGGGAATATGGGCACTCAAACTAATACCTGCGGGACTGAACTCCAGCGCAATCAGTGCCAAGCCATACCGAAGCGCTCCTGCACGGCCGAAATAACACCCTTTATTTACCTTGTGGTCGGAGAACTCGAGCCCTTGAAGCACAGCGGTGGGCAAATGAGCAAACACTTCCCTCGCCATATGACTGCGCCGCAGAGTTTCCTCATCATCGCCACCAAAACAGTCATTGATAACCCATAGCTCATCTATCGGAGACGGAGGACGCCATGTCCAGTCAAACTGCTCAATCATCTCACTGTCGCCGCTGTTTAGGGCCAACATGACCGGCGTTTGGCCATTGGCGTCCCAAATCTCTGGGTTGGCACCGAGGTTGTCCATCAACTCGGTTGCCGCCGAGGCATTACCAGCCTTCACCGCAGCGGTCAGTGCGGTATCGCCTTGGCTGTCACGCTCGTCAATCCTGTCCTGGCATTCAAAGTGCTCCATTTCCATATCGCCGCCATTTCGGTAATGGTTCACCAAGCGTTCGATATCCGCCAACTCAGTTTGCCAGTCTCGCAAATCTTCAGCAGTGGCATTCGGTAAATAGCAGCAGTGCCATAAATCCATATCGGGAATATCAACAAATACACCGGGGAGCTTATTCAATGAGAACTGCTGCAATGCCTCGACCAAATCACTGCTGATATAGTGAGAGCCTTGCTGAGCAACCGGCCAGGTATAGGTGTCTCCCTGGTAGTCAAAACTGATGCGCAAGCTGCTTTCAAAATCACCTGCAACCGACAGATTTTCAGGGACCCAGTCACCCAAAGTTCTAGCAGCCACATCCACCAGCAAATCCAGATAACTCTCGGCCTCTGTAATCGTCTTGTACTCGCGGGAAATCAGCTGCCGGCCAAGATAAGCTTCTGCCAGTGCCAGGGTTGAATGCCCCGTATCTTCTGGTACATCGTGGCCATTTCGTTGCAGCAGTTTTATAAGGGCTTTCATGGGCGGATCTCCCATCGCAGGTTGCCGCTGATATAGGCTTTGCGATTGCCTGAAATAAAACCAAAGCTACGGCAGAAAAATGCCATTCTGGCGGGGGCTTCACTCACCCAGGGGGAAAGGCGCTCTCGGTCGGCTTCGGTGCCGTGGACCACAAGGGTAATTTCACCGTTAAACTTGCGGTTACGTTTATTGGTCCATACCTGAGTGCCATAACGGGCGGCGATGGTTTTCAGGCCAATTTC
>NZ_JAMTCC010000064.1:0-12702 GCF_025370265.1 Shewanella septentrionalis
AGTAACCGTAAGACCATCACCGCAACGGGGGACGCTTTTTCATGGCTATCTAAAGCCAACCATAGCCGCTTGAGTTCTTCCTCAGATAAATAACGCTCACTGTGCGTAGACTTATAGCGCTTAAAGCCTTTGCAAGGGTTACTTTGCGCTGGACGATACTCATACACTTCGGCTTGCTGCATCATTACCGACAACAACGGCAACAAGCGATTAGCCATGCCTTTCGAGGCATGCATACCATCAAACCACTGCTCTATGTGTTGTCGTGTCAACGCTGCAAGCGGAACATCACCCAACACAGGGGCGATATGCCGCGTAAAACCACGCTGGCTATTGAGTAATGTTGAGGGCTTCCAATGACGGGCATATCTTGGAAAAAACTCTTCTGCGAACGCACAGAGCGTAAGAGAGGGTGCGGGTTCACGCACCACCCCATAACGTAACGCATCTATCTGCTTTCTTGCCTCAAGTCGCGCATCATCGAGCGTGATATCATTTGCATTGCCGATAACATGAAGTTGTCGCAAGCCTTGATACTGGAAACGAACGTAATAACACCGAATACCAGAGGGATAGGCTCGCATAAAAAAAGCGGGAAAATATTTATCGTAAAACACCGTTATTTTCTGTGGTGTGGGTAAATTATCTATCATTGACTGTTGCAGTTTAATACTCGGCATAGGTTTTCCTCGTTCAGTAAGGTGGCATTCATGAGGTGTTTTCGAACCATTTTCGGGCTAAAAACACGTAAAAAATGCATTAGATTTCACTGAGCAAAAAAACAATAAAACACATTTAAATCAATGCACTAAACTCAACAAACAACCACCCCCTTGGAGCGTGGGGTGTGGTCTTATTTTCAAGGTTCCAACTTCACTATTTTGCCAGGGTTTTGCACTTTTCATTTTTTAGGGTTTTTTGGGGGATTTTCGATTTTTGCTAGGCGGCTGCCGTATGAAGCGGCAAAAGTATCGCGGGATTTACAGGCAAAAAAAACGCACTCAATGAGTGCGTTCTCTGCAAGCGTGGCGGCTTAATATTCGCTTGGTAGTAAAACGGTGCTGCTACTTCTATCCGCTTCGGTCACGATCCAAATTTTACCCTGTGGCAAATTATAAGCAGACAACAAGCGGCCACCCGTTTGATTTAATGCTTCATCGTTTGCCTGCTTATCATCTTCGGATAGATCACCCCATTGGCCTTTAACATGCAGCATTAAAAATGGATGCAATAAACTATGATCACCATTGACCAATTTATTGACACCTTGAGTCAATGCTATTTTACCTAACATAAATAAATGCGCCATTGTAAATCACCTCCATAATATCGCTACAAATGCGCCTAATATTCATCAGGCGCTTATAATAAGATTTATACTTGCGTACCCATTAAAAATTGATGCGCCTTAGATGCTGCGCTTGCGGCCTTAAATACATAACGCTTATCCCCTTTTAATCTGTCTAGCCAACTGGCTATATAGGACTCATGCTGAACGTCACCGCCAACATTTAATTCAGCCATTAAAAAACTTGCGCCTATTTCTGCGATTAATTCCTCAAAGGCATAATCATCTGAACCAAAGCGAGAACCTTTAATTCTATCTAAACGATGTTTGGCGCCTGTCCAGTGTGTTAATTCGTGCAAGGCTGTAGCATAAAAATCACAATGATTTGAAAAACGGCCACGGCTCGGCATAGTGATTGAATCTGTTGAGGGGCGATAAAATGCGCTGGCCCCTTGCTCTGTTATTTTCGCGCCAGTATTCTTTAAAAAAATCTCTACATGGTCTAACGACTCAAAAATAGAACCTTCTTCAATAGCGGCCACTTCTGGAATATTTAGCCCCTCTATTTGTTCGATATTGAAAACCGTAAAGGATTTAATCATAGGGATATTCTCTTTTTCCCCTTCGGCGTTTTCCTTTTCCCAATTGGTGTAATAAATAATATTGGTGCCTTTTTCACCTTTGCGAACTTGTGCGCCTAATGACTGCGCCTGTTTATAGGTCAAAAACTGGTTTGATGTGAAACCCGCCTCAAACGCTGCAAACCAAAGTAAGCAAACATTAATACCGCTATAGGATTTTTTAGTATCAAAATTAATCGGCAATCCATTACCCCTTGATGATTTAACCCAAGGACACACCCAAGGCTTAACGCCCTTTTCTAACGCCTCAATAATTTTATTAGTGACAGCCTCATACATATCCACTTTTTTAAATGCTTTTGCACTTTTACTTTTTGTTTTGCTTTTTGAGATATCGTCTTTGGAGAGCCTGCTTGTTGCTTGTAAGCTGGCTTGCTCATTGAAAGGCTTAGTGTGGCTTGCTGGGGTAGTGATTGAGTGTGTCATGGCTGCTTGCTCCGTTTGGGGTCTATCATCTTCGTTTTCGCCTGACGTCCTGTTCGCTCGCCATCGTTCTGATTGACAAGGGCGCGCAGCGGCGAAGCGAACCCTTGGCAAGCGGGTTGTGGTGAGCGACAGATAAGACGGCAGCGTAAACGAAAGGGATAGCACCAGGAGCGGCCATGATGCCGAAATGAACGACCAGCTTAGCCACACTTGCCGCGCAGTGAGTAGGACTGTGCTTGGCGGTTTGGTGGTTTGGTGGTTGCGTTAAGGATTGGCAAGCAGGAACGTAGAGCCACGGCAAGCTTGCTTGCCATCAGTGGATCACGTTATCGCGGGGAGCGAAGCGAAAAGCCCGACCGAAGGGAACGCCCAAGTTCATCAGTTATGTTTAGATGACATAGCGCCACAGCAGCCAATAGACACTCAGAATGAATAGATTAACCACCACGCCACTTTTCCAAGCTAGCTAAGGGGTATTATCAGATAAACGCTAAAGGGCGGCGTAGCCGCCGCTTGTTTCGCCGTTTGCGGGAATATTGAGGACTAGGTTTGCGGTCATTATCACCGCACTCACATGTCTTCATCTACGGATTTGATGATGCTGTATTTTTTAAACTCTGGATGCACTTTAAGCTGCTCGTGAACATCTTCGGGAATATGAAAATTGATCTCACCCGCCTCAATCAAATATTTAAAACAAGCAAAGCCCTCAAACTCAAGCCCAGACTCATCAAGCACGCGCTGCACTTGGTTTGCTTGGCATCGATACCGCGCCCCCGCGACAACCACAGTCACCGCGCCAGAGGGCAGAAAGCTCATCGTCACCGGATAGTGATGGCCACCAAACAGATTCATAAAGGAAAAATCAGCGCGATTAAGTTCACGGGTACAACTAACGATATTATTGATTGGCATGATAGCGCCCCTCATTGCTTATGAACCGACACTTTTTTGAACGGCACGCTTGATAAAATCGTTTGTGCTCATTGATGCCTGAAATGCTGCAACAGAAGCCGCTAAATGCAAATCATGGCCTAATCGAATGTTAAGCGAACCCTTGCAAGGCTTTTCAGGCGTCACGTCTTGTTGCGCACAGTCAGTAAGATAATCATTAACGGCATCCTGAAAGGCTTTCTCTAAGCCTTTAGCGGTTTCGGCCTCATAGTTGATTAATGGTGAAATGAATAACACCTGCCCAAACAAAATATCATCATCAGGGCTGATTTCAACTGAGCCGTGATACCCTTTAAATGTCATTGTATTGTGCATCATAGCTTTCCCCATTCGGTTAATTTGTCTCTGACTTGACGCAATGCGTAAGCCTTTAGTTCATTGCTAGGGTGAGGTTTGTGCATATTAATTAACTCTTTCGGAACACCGTTATCAAACTTGACTCGCGAACCATCACCCTCAACTTGCTTATAACCTAATGCTTTTAAGGCACCCGTTAATTCATTCCAAGTCAGCGTTTTGGCCGATTTGAGTTTTATTAGGTATTTATCCGTTTTAGTCATAATCCCCCCGACAAGATAGGTACATTATATCAAACCGCCCCATGATAGCAACTAAATACAGTTGCACTTAGTTTGTTTTTTATTCTGCTTAGACGTTGATTTACCCTGATAGCTCAGGGTAAATCAGCATCGGTATGAGGGTTAAAAACCTGCTGGCATCAGCGCATCAAAGTAAGATTTTTGAGCATCGTCCAGCCCTTTACGCTCACCGTTGACTAAGCTATCAACCTGCATGGCCAAATCCTTTTTCTTGAGTGCGGCGGCTTGTAATGCCCACTGCTCACCCATGACAGGCTGAGCCATATCAATTAAACAAGACAAGCTCACGCGCTTAAAGAAGGTTTCTGCCGTAGGTCGCCAGTAGTTAGACCATTTCACATCGAGGGTCGAAATAACGGCCTCAGCGGCGGCATGGCTATTATCAATGGATGCCTCAAGCATGGAAGCCGTGGCGTAAGCCACCTGCTTTTCTTTCTCTTTTACATCGAGGGCGCAAAAAGCGTTAAAGCGTTCAGCGACCGTTGGCCGTTCAACCCACGTTAAATTTAGGCTGGTCTTCACCTCTTCAATTAACTGCAACGCTTTGTTATCCGTGAGCGCTCCCGTTTTAGGATGGCAAGTGGTGTCGTTAACGCTGATATGCAGTGGACGGCTGCCATAACGTGAGTCTGTGAACGCGCTTACACAGACAGAGAAATGCAACGTATCAAGCGCCACCGTTGGCGCACTCATTAACGCATGTTTCGTGATAATCAAACGCTGCGCCCGTAAGTCCTCATTGAGTGCCGCCGAATAGCCGCTAACGTCCTTCTCTTCAACTTTTTTCACATCACCATCATTCAATGAGCCAGATTGCACACTGGCTTTTAATTGTGCCAGTGCCTTTTTGTCGTCTTTATGCACCAAACCCATATAGATACTGACAGGCTCACCATAACTTTTTAACACTAGCAAACACCCCGCTAGCGCCATTTCAGCGGGTTCATACTCACCCTCTTTTAAGGTAAGACGTCCAAACCCTGCAAGTTCATCATACTCAGAAACTAACTTTATCTGTGTCCACTTCCAGCCACGCGCGATTAACTTTGCTGCTTCGATTTCCAATTTTGCGGTCGCTAACGTCTCAAGCAAGGCTCTATCATCAAGGTAGACTTCATCACTGAACAAGTCTGAGGTCACAACCCCACCCGCCTTTTCGTATTCCTCTTGGCCTACGAACTGAGCCAGATAATGCTCTGCATCCACAGCGGCATCTTTAAGCATATTGCGGAACTGGTTTTCGTTGTAACGTCTATCACCTGCCAGCTCCCACACTTCGGCTTGCTTTTCGACACTGGCAATCGTAAACACCATTACGATATCAAGTGACACGTTCCCCGCTTTATACGCATCGAGCACGACCGGCGCGACCATGCTTAACTTCATCCGCTGCTGTACGAACTTCGCTTTGACACCAAACCGCGCCGCCACATCAGCAATGCTAGCGCCCTTATTCACCATCTCAGCAAATGCGTGAAATTCATCGACTGGGTGCATATTGGCGCGCATGAAGTTTTCAGTCAGAGATAGCTCGGTCGCAAAATTCGCCACTTCATCCACAGTCAGTAACTTGACCGACACCAGCGAGGTAGGTTTCAACTTATTATTTTTAACCGCTTTAATCAGTTGTTTCAGCCTGCGGCCACCGCCCAACACAGGGTATAAACCCTGTGCATTCTTAGGCTCGACTAACAAATTTTGTAAAATGCCATGCGCCAAAATAGAGGCATACAACTGTTCATCGTCAGCTTTAGACGCATCCCCTTTACGCACGTTCAAATCAGACAGCACCAATTGATTAATCGGTAACTGCATTAACACTGGCTTGGTTGTAGCGGCCAACGTCACCACAGCATTGCTCGCCTTTACGGATTTCTGGACAATATCGGGCTTGTTTGAGCCTGCTTTAGTCTTGTGGCTGGTCGGTGAAATGGCGGCTTTAGTGTGCGTTGCTTGCGTTTGAATTGAGTTTGTCATTGCTAGTTTCCCTGTCAGTTAAATATCGTTCTCGTCTTCGCCTAACTTCCTGACTCATTTCACGCTCTGACAGACAAGGGCGCGCAGCGGCGAAGCCTCCCTTGGCGGGCAGGTTGTGACATGAGACAGATTAGAAGTGACAGCGCAGACGTGAACGGTATTAACAGGGAAACGATGACAAGCGATAGAGAAGCGCACGCTTACGCACACTTTAGCCGGCAAGCAACCGGACAGTGCTTTAGGACGTTGATGTTTGCTTTGGTTTGGGGCTTGGTGGTTGCGTTAGGGATTATCAAGCAGGAACGTAGCGCCACGGCTTGCTTGCCATGAGTGGATCACGTTATCGCGAGAGCACAGCGAAAAGCCCGACCGGAGGTAACGCGCTATTTAAACTTGATCTTTAAGCCTAATTTTTTATACTCCCCGACACTTCTCATTAAGGATACTTTTCAATGACGGACTTTATCAGCACGTTAACCCACGCCCGTAAATTCAAAGCCGCCGTATCAACATTAGCATTAACTGAACTGCACTCATTTCAAGAGAAGCTACTCGCATTAATCGACACGAGAGAAAAAGAAGAAGCAGAGGCCGTTAATCTTAACGCTGAACGTAACGCACAGCTCAATGAGATTAAGCGCAAGATGCTCGAACTCGGATTAAGTGCAGAAGACCTAAATCACGTTACAATGCCGAAGAAAAAGCGTGAACCTCGCCCTGCAAAATATCAGATTGAAGTTGATGGGGAAATGCTGACTTGGACAGGCCAAGGCCGTATGCCGACAGAGTTAAAAAAAGAGATCGATGAAGGTTTTGAATTAAGCGATTTCCTTATCGTCCAAAAAAATTAACCCCTCGCAGCTAAAGTAATCACCCGCGCCAGACAAACGCAATAGCGCGAATTAGACACTAGCGGCCTACGGGCTTTGCTTTAGATTGTAATGATGCAGACCTTGATCACCCAAGCTTGCCTTGTCTGGTTCACGCGCCAAATTTCGTCATTTGCGCTGGCCTCGGGCTAACTTGCTTTTGCCCCATTGTGAGTTACCGCTGCAAGTTCAACACACATTTGATAGCTCAGTTAGCCATAACTTGTACTAATGGCAAACTATAACAACCAGAGGCCATTGAAATAGAAGGGGCAACTGGAAGTGAAGACTATGGAACTGCCACTATTGAAAAGCCAAGCCTAGTAGGAAATGTGTTCAATGTTAGAGTGACTTTTTAAATTTTGCATAGGCAATGGCATGCTGGCGAATGGTTTCAAGGGCTACTTCGTCGTCCATGCAGTCGCAAGGTAGACTTTTCAAATTGGGCAGACCTTCGACCTGTTGTAGAGGCTTGCTTAACCAGTTCCAAGCGGCAGGAATGCTCTTAGCGACTTGTCTGTCACTAAGGATCTCCAGTATCTCGTGTACTCTATCTGGATATTTGAACCAGCCAATAGGCTTAAAGGCTGACCTTTTCGCTGGTAGCCTGCAAGGTAGTTGGGATGCAGCAAGCTCTTCATCTGTAATATGATGAATTGTCCAATCAGCAAGTGCACTCAAGCTTTTGTTAGCTCGTCTGGAGTCATCGTTGCTTTTGATTGGTACGATAAGGCCTATCTTCACTTCACCTCGAACCTGCAACTTATTGTACGCGCGTATTTTACTTAGTGCCGGTGCTATGTCGGTATCATTGGTTACAAATACAACCTGTTCTAGATCCGGTTCAGTGATTGCGTCGTAGACAGCTTCAATTGCGACATTCACATCACTTTGCTTCTCTTCTAGCTTCCAGATCTTTACGCGCTGTGAGTCTCTAGGTTGTTTTTCATTTCCTTTATCGTCTTTTTCGACGCAAGGGAACTTTGTCTTATCAATCGCATAGCTACCCTTAATAGTTTCGAGGCGTGATGCGCAGTGGATATGCAGAGCTAGGTGGTAGGAACGCTGATCGTTGAGAGAAGTGTTGTCAGATGCTGCTTTTTCGGATATTTCAGCCGTGAAGAATTTAACTCCAATCTTCTCATCTAGGACAGAACCTCGTTCCCCTGAGCGTGCTAACAGTCGTTCTGATAAAGAAATTAGGTCTAGCCATTTGTGAGGAGTACCTTTGAGGCAACCAAAGTAGAGGTTATAACCGTCGATATATATTCTTGTTTTCACGTTTATTTTTGCCCTAAATTGAAAAAACCGACTCAAAGGTCGGTTTTTTCGCCCAGCTCCAGGGGTCTGTATGTCGCCACGCGTGGAAGAAGGGTAAGTTGTAGTGCAAGTATACAAGAGTTGCAATCGGTACGCAACTCTTGAAATCAATAGCTTAAAATTGAAAAAACCGACTCAAAGGTCGGTTTTTTCGCCCAGCTCCAGGGGTCTGTATATCGCCGCGCGTGGAAAAAGGGTAAGTTGTACATAGAAGATAGCGAATCGCAGACTTTTTTGCAACTTTATTTAAGTGTTTGTCATTGAACTTAATCTGTACCAATAAGGTTGGATACCCGTTCAAGCGACTTTTCAATATCAAAAGTTATCCACACCTTTCTAATTTAAATTATTACCCTAAGAAAGCTTTTGTCCAGAGGTATGCTGAAGCTGATCACGGCAAAAACACCTTTGCCCCAAAGTGAGCCAGAGAGGGATTGAACTCAGTTTCAAATCCTGCAACTTGCCTTACTTTCGCTTAACTATTTTTAAGGCCTAGTAGCAGAGAAGTGAATATTGCTCTCTGGTCTTGTAGGCTCTCGAAGTATAGCTGGTCTAACTCTTCTACCTGAGCGATGGCTTTTTTCGTTAGAGATTCTCCAGTTTTCGAGAGTTTGAGCGAAAAACTACGTGTATCTCTAACGTCTTTATCTTTAATTATGATCTCATTAGCGACTAGAGTCTTCATCGACTTGGATAGTGTCATCTTATCCAAGCCAGTGATATTGACTATTTCTGCTTGTGTTGTTTTGTTTTTATTCTTGTTACACCATAGTATGGAGGCGAGTATAACGAACTGAGTATGATTAATATTTAGAGGCTTGAGGTGCTTCATTACCTCTGAATGCCATTTATTGTAAACAACCCAGAGCTGTAGACCTACGCTGTTCGAAGGGAGTTCGTGCTTAAACATTGTGTTCAGCCCTTTTTTTTAGTCCTTCAAGAGTAGACGGTAGACCTTTATAGATTTTCTTTCCAATGATTTTCCCAAACAAAAAACTAGTTAAACCTGAAAACTTAACTCTATGAATTACTTGAGTTACTTTTCCATTGACCTGCAAATGATGCTCAAATGATAGAACGCAGAATGGTAGTTTACTTGTTACAGTAAAGTGCTTATTTGGTATAGCATCTGCAATTACAATCTGTGATTTAGGTCCATTACTCGGCTTCAGAATACCCTTAGTGCCGATCTTGAATTCTCCCATGAGATGAGAGTAGTCAACTTCTTTATCCCATTGACTCCAATTTTCGACATCGGTATATAACGAATATATGTCTTGAGGTGAGGCTTCAATGCAAATACGTTCTTCAAAAATCATTCTGTTCCATCTCGATTGGAAGTTGGTAAACTGGTTTACTATATTTTGTTATGGGCATGTTTGCAAGAGCAAGTAAGTGTATTTGAATAGGAGGTAGGAGTGCACGCTTAATAACTCTTGTCTATAGACATTTAAAATGGGAACGAAGTTAACAATTTACCGTACCTGTCGTTATTCATTATTTTCTAATTTAGTAAAAGCGCTGGCAAGGTTTTGTCCAAAAATGAGTCAGTGAATCACTCTACACCAGACTGATTCACGCGAGCATTAAAACAGACCCATCTCGCCCCGTTTCTTCCTTCCAACGGGGCTTTTTTTACCCTAGAATGAATCAAATCTCTAGAGAACTGATTCAAACTTTGCAAAGTGTCAGCTTGTAACTACTCGGACAGACTAATTGACGCTCAATACATATGCCTACTTTTTAGGGTGCAGCAAAATATGACCTTGTTTTTCGTCAACATTATGCTGCTGTATTTCAGCCAAGAACAAGTCTGTGGCATTCACTAAATCAACTACGTCTATTACCTTATCTGACTCTAAAAACAGTGATACAGGTGCAACCTGCTCACCCGCTATAGTAAATCCGTTTTCGATATGCTCTTGCAACATGTAAATGGTATTGGGTAATTTAACCCCGTTATCGGCAATATTTAGAAATCGAGTGGGGAGGGCTAACTCTGTTTCGATACACGTCAACAAGTCAAACAACTGTTTCGCTTTCGTCGCTTGCTGGTCATAATGTTGCGACAGTTCATAAAGCCCAACAATTTTAGATTCCAAATCATACGAGGCAACACGCCCTAACGATATTAGGCTCCTTATCTCCTTTTTCCCTTGTTGATAGCGCTTATCTTTTATCATTGGTTTTAGGTAGCGAACCAAAATGTCATTACGCTTTGCTTTAGGGGTAAAACGTGCTGTTTCTGCCACGGTCAAATAAAGGTGTATCAGTGCGTTATCGAGCACATCACAAAAATCATAGCGAGAGTTCACGCTGTATATACCAAAGTCAGAGATGGATGAGTCATTTTACCCTTTTGAGCCTTTAAGGGCTATTTTTAGCTGAACAACCAATGTAGTGAAATTGACCAATTATTGAGAGTTGGTTTTTTAGTATTTCAGGGGCAGTAAACCTGTGATTTTAAGCCGTTCAACAGTGATATTGATTGAGTGGTCATAACGTGTTGCGCACAATAACCATAATGGTAAATAGACCGCGAAAATGAACATTTAGCGCTTTTCTTGTAAAGAAAAAATGAAAAAACTTATTGAGCGCGGAGCGCAAACTTACGACCACCGCAAATGTTAATCTGGCTGATTGTGGTAAAGCTGGGGGCAGTGCTGTTCTGTCCTAGCTTTTCCACATGAGGGCTATGCCAAAGTATTAATATTTTTGATATGACAAGTTTATCTTATTTACGCTATTTACACTATTTACGCTATTTACGCTATTTACGCTATTTACGCTATTTACGCTATTTAATTTTAATGGTAAGGTGGATTCATTATCAATCAAAGAGTAACTTACGATGACTATTATTTTAGTTGGCGCTCAAAAAGGTGGTGTAGGGAAAAGCACTATTGCAGCTTCTATCGCTGTAGAACTTGCTCACTCAGGACAAGACGTATGTATTGTCGATGCAGATAAACAGCAATCACTGTCTAAATGGCATCAATATAGATCTGAATTGGAAGATCTCCCAACGGTTAACTGTGTTTCAGCTACAGGCAATATCGCAACTACGTTAAAGGACTTGAATCAACGTTACGGGGTGTTAGTCGTAGATGTAGCAGGTCGAGATTCTATTGAGATGCGTTCGGCTATGGTTGTTGCTGATATTTTGATCTCTCCTTTTCGTCCATCTCAAGCCGACTTAGATACCATCCCTCATTTATTAGAAATGTTTGAACAGGCCAAAGTTATGAATCCTGGCCTTAATGGGTTCTTAGTCCAAAATATGTGCCCCACACTTCCTAGCTTGAAAGATGCGGATAAAGCCGCAGAGCTACTTGAGGGGACTGAATTAATGGAATTAGCAAATGTAAGGCTTTGCGATAGAAAAGGACATAGGGACGGATTCGGCTATGGATATGGTGTTAAGGAATGGAAAGAAAAAACAAACAGTAAATCAGATGAAAAAGCAGCTTCAGAAATAAACTGGTTGATTTCTGAGGTGTTAAAAAATGCGTAAGCCTACATCAAATAATAAACTGAGTGAAAATTTTATAAATGGTGCTGAAAATGTTGAAGTCTTAAAACGAGGAAGACCTAAATCAGGGGTAAAAACTAAGCCTGTAACTATTAGTTGTACCAAAGACGATTTAGAAGCAATGGAAGATGTGATCGAGTTTGCGTTAAACATTAAAGATACTGAGGGAAAGAGAGTTAAGCTAAATCAATCAGAAGCAGTTAGGTTGGGATTTGAGGCCGTAAAGGTTATTGCAAAAGATAGTCCAGAAATGTTTGAGGTTTTATTAAGAATAGTTAAATCTGGTAGGTAAGCTATTTAAACCTAAATAGGTTAAATAGGTTAAATAGGTTAAATAGGTTAAATAGGTTAAATAGGTTAAATAGGTTGTAACAATAAAGTATAGTCTTATACGTACAATAGATCTCGACATCCAAAATCACCCAATTTACATTAATAAAAAGAGTTACTTATGGAAGAAATAATTTTTTTTGAATACGATGATGTGAAAGTAACTAATGCAAGATTCTTAACCAATAATCAAACTTATGCGATGAGTAATGTCACCTCAGTTAAACCACACAAAGAAGACCCAAATCGACTAGCTGGAATCATCGCGATTATCGTAGGTTTGATTTTCATAATGAATGAATCGTATCTTGTAGGCTTTATTATTATACCGTTAGCTGTATATATTATGTCAAAGCAGAAAACTATTTACACGGTGATACTGAAAACATCATCGGGAGAGAATAGAGCTTTGCAAACTTATCAACAAGAATATCTCAATCAAGTTATTGACGCGTTAAATAAAGCAATTGTTTATCGTGGCTAGTTCGACCCGGTCAAATCCATTTCTGTCTCAGAGAGCAGAAATTTCGGAGGTTCTGGTGTAAACGTTAAAGTCAGGTGCTCTTGCAAATTAGGGGTTTTGTGCCCATCCCCTCGAAATTAACCTTAAGGCTAAATTTGCCCAACGCGCCAAAAATGTAAAGTTAGCAAAAAGGTGGATGAATCCTAACGGTACGGTTTTGTACGTTAAGCGTAAAATCAGTAAGTTATAAAGGCATGACGTTTGGGTATACCCCAAGTAAACCAGCTTTATCTCACTGCCAAT
>NZ_JAMTCC010000065.1:0-12283 GCF_025370265.1 Shewanella septentrionalis
TATATCTCAGAATTCCCCAACTGAGTCATTCTTTCTAAGCCACCCATTGTGATCACCTTGAAAAACGACGAAAGCACTCCCGCCATATATCTAAACATCTGATGGCATAAGCTATCCATTGAATATCCACTTCAACCTTTATCCGCTATAGTGGATGTTGCATAATATTCCATTGACCAAACTCCAGCTAACTCATTGCCAATGAATAAAAAACTCACCTTCGTTCTATCAAAGTTCGACTTTTAGACCTTAGCAGAAATACGCTTGGTGATAGCACGAAAGATACTGTAGGTTATATTCCATACTATCAGTGGCTTTTTTTATTTGTAGCAGTTAAACCTATTAGTAGAACAAAAAAGCTAAGGTTTGAATGAAGACTGTTGCTAATTAAGCAAGAACTTTGAGTTGATCAATAACTGAAGCTAATAAGTATGTTCATTAACTAAAAAGTCGGGTGGTAAGCGATAGATATGTTTCAAATACAGGATTTAGTCGACCTTCAAGCCTTATCAGAGTCAGCGGAGTTGGAATTTAAATTGGCTCAAGGACAGGATGGTAAAGGTAAATTACCTGATGATTTTTGGCCAACTTACAGCGCAATGGCCAATTCTCGTGGTGGCTATGTTGTTCTCGGTGTGCGTGAGAAAAAAGGACAACTGACATTAGCTGGGATTGAAGATATAGAGATTGTTCACAAACAATTGTTTGATATCGCAGGAAATAATGCCAAAGTAAACATAAACTTACTGACAAATGATAGTGTTAAAACGGTGAACATTGAAGGAAAATCACTACTAGTTATAGAAATTCCAACAGCTCGTCGTGACCAAAAGCCTATTTATCTGAAAAATCAGCCTATGAAGGAGACTTACACTCGTCTACACGAAGGTGATCACCGCTGTAGTGAAGAGCAGGTTAAGCGGATGATGGCAGAGCAGGTAGAAGATAGCCGAGATGATAAAATTCTCACTGGTTTTGACTTCTCTGATATCGACATGGACAGTCTCAAAGCATACAAGAACTTATTTTCAGTTGCTAAACCGCAACATCCTTGGCTGGAATTAGACCTTTTTGAACTGTTTAAAAAGCTGGGTGGATGGAGAAAAGATCGTCAGACTAGCGTTGAAGGTATAACGTTAGCTGGAGTATTGATGTTCGGTACTTGGGATGCCATTCAAGACGCTGTTCCGAATTATTTTGTTGACTATCGTGAACGAGATGAAGCCAGTGTTGAGCGTTGGGTGGACCGCCTTTACCCTGATGGATCTTGGTCTGGAAACGTGTTTGATTTCTATCGTCGTACATACCGGAAATTGGTCACGGACTTAAAAGTACCATTTGAACTTCAAAATGGTATTCGCTTGGATGATTCAAAAGCCCACGAAGCTATTCGTGAAGCATTAGTGAATACGCTTGTTCATGCAGATTACACAGGACGAAGCTCAATCCTTATCGTAAAGCGGCCTGATTTATTTGGTTTTCGCAACCCAGGGTTGATGCGTGTCCCCCCAGAAATAGCAGTAAAAGGTGGTGAAAGCGATTGTAGAAACCGCAGGATGCATCAAATGTTTCTGATGATTGGTGCGGGAGAGCGTGCTGGTTCAGGAATTCCCAAAATATATAGTGGATGGGAATGGGCAAAGTGGCGAACCCCGAAGTTGTACGAAAAATATGAACCGTCAGAGCAAACCCTCTTAGAGTTATCAACCGCAAGCCTTATCCCAGAAGAAGTAACTCAGTTGTTAGCGGTTAAGTTTGGCAACACCACCTTTTATTCACTCAACGAACTTGAGCAGATGATTGTTGTAACCGCAGCAATTGAAGGCTGGGTAAACCACGAACGAGCTTGTCAGCTAACCAGCAAGCATTCTCGTGATGTTACGCTGGCTTTACCTCGACTAGTCGATAAGGGCTTTCTTGTCGCAAGTGGAAAGAAAAGAGATAAGTCATACAGCTTACCAGGAATGGAGTTGCCATCCCCAGAGGAAGTTTTTTCTAATGCGTTAACTCCTATAAATAACTTAACGCATAACGCCAGAAGCTTAACGCATAGCATTGGTAACTTAACGCATAACAACAGTAATGCTATTGACTCGAACGAAACTAGAGATGATAAAGGCAGGTTTATCAGCTCTTTAATTGACAAACCGTTTGTCGATAGCCTTGATGTGTTAAGCGAATCATTTCGACAAGAACTTAACGCTTTAGCTGCTCCTGCAAGAGAACAGCGTCGATTAGATACAGTTACGATGAAGTCACTGATTTCTGGCCTCTGCCAAGAACATTATATCTCTGTTTCTGTTTTGGAAATGATATTAGATCGTAAGCCTCAGAGCTTACGACAAAATTACTTGAAGCCTATGATTTCAGAAGGGTTGCTAAAAATGGCGTTTCCTCATAAGCCTAATTCACCAAAGCAGGGGTATACCACGGCGGACTAATTTTACGTTAGGAATCGACTTCTAGTATAAGTAGGCTTATATCTCTAACATCAATAGGCGGAATTACAACTAAGTAAATCTACTTTGTCTTCGTTCTAATTCCCTACTTAAACTACACCGCTTGTCCTGCGGCGACGCCGGATGCCCAGGCCCATTGAAAATTAAACCCGCCTAACCAACCACTTACGTCCATGACTTCGCCGATAAAGTAGAGACCTGCGACTTTGCTGGCCTCCATGGTTTTGGATGACAACTCATTACTATCAATACCACCTAAGGTCACTTCGGCGGTGCGGTAGCCTTCGGTGCCATTCATCAATAATGTCCAACGGTGGATATCATCGACTAATTTTGCGCGTTCGGCGTGAACTAGTTGATTTAAGGCTTTGTTCAACAGGGCCTCATCGAATAGCACTTCAACCAGCCGTTTAGGCAACCATTGACTGAGGGTATTGCGCAGGCTTTGTTTTGGATGCGCGGTGAGCTGTTGCTCTAGCAATTGCGCCAAATCCATATTCGGCAAGAGATCGATTTCTATGGTTTCGCCTGCTTTCCAATAGTTGGAAATTTGCAAAATTGCAGGGCCGGATAAGCCGCGGTGGGTAAAGAGTAAGGCTTCGCTAAATGCAGTGCCATCTTTGGCGGTAATGCGGCTCGGCACGGCTATGCCCGACAACGGTTCGAAACGAATTTTATCTTCACTGTGCCAGGTAAACGGCACCAGACCCGCGTGAGTGGGTAATACTTTGAGGCCAAACTGTTCGGCCAGTTGATAACCGTAAGGCGTAGCGCCGAGTTTAGGCATGGATAAACCGCCGGTGGCGATAACCAGTGAGTCACAGCTCAATTCGCCGTTAGAAGTATTGAGCTCAAAGTGCCCTGCCTCGGTCTTTTTAACGGCCAGAATATCGGTGCGCAGCTTAATGGTCACGCCTGCCCATTCACACTCGGTCAATAGCATAGTGACTATCTCTTTAGCCGAGTCATTGCAAAACAGTTGGCCGTGATCGCGCTCGTGGTATTCAATGCCGTGGCGCTCGACCAGTTCAATAAACTGCTGCGACGGATAACGTGCGAGTGCCGACTTAACAAAGTGGGGATTACCACAAAGGAAATTTGCGGGCTCGACTTTCAAGTTGGTGAAGTTACAACGCCCACCACCGCTGATGAGGATTTTACGCCCGGCTTGCTTGGCATTGTCGAGTACGAGAACATCACGGCCTCGGTAACCTGCGGTCGCGGCACACATCAATCCCGCGGCGCCGGCTCCGATAATAATGACATCATGATGTTTCACGCTCTTACTCCACACAGATAAATTGATTGGTATTGGCTGCCAACAGGCAGTTTGCTGACTCACGAACCTTTAGCAAGCAAGTCAGTAACCGCTAAACGGAGCAAAGATAAGCTCAAACGTTAGGCACAAAAAAGGGCGCTATTTTAGCACCCTTTCCTTTATTCAGCATCATCACGGCTCGCGGTTTATTGCGTAGGCGTTTCTGATTTCTTTTCTCTGCTGAGCAATTCTTTCGCGGCGTCGACGGGCGATTTACCTTGGTACAAGACTTGGTAAATCTGCTCAGTGATTGGCATTTCAACCCCAAGGCGTTTCGCAAGCGTAAACACTTCCTTGGTATTGCGATAACCTTCAACCACTTGGCCGATTTCAGCCTGTGCTGTCATCACATCACAGCCTTTACCTAAGGCTAAACCGAAACGACGGTTACGGGATTGGTTGTCGGTACAGGTCAACACTAAGTCGCCTAACCCCGCCATGCCCATAAAGGTGGCCGCATTGGCTCCTAAGGCTTCGCCTAAACGCGTCAATTCGACTAAACCACGGGTAATCAAGGCTGTTCTGGCATTGGCACCAAAGCCGATTCCGTCAGACATGCCCGCACCAATCGCGATCACGTTCTTTACCGCGCCGCCAAGTTGCAGTCCGGTAAAGTCGTCGTTGGCGTAAACCCGCAAACGTTTAGGGCTGTGTAACAGCTCGACGAGATCGTTAGTGAACGTAGGACAAGTGCCCGCGACTGAAATGGCCGTAGGTAAACCCATGGCTAATTCTTTCGCGAAGGTCGGCCCAGATAACACCGCCAGCGGATATTGCTCACCTAACACATCACGGGCCACATCTTGCAGCAAACGTCCGGTTTCAGGCTCGAGCCCTTTCGTTGCCCATACGATGCGCGCATCGCTACGGAGTAACGGTTTAGCTTGCTCAAGCACAGTACCAAACACATGGCTTGGTACTACCACTAACACATTGTTACTGGCAGCTAAGGCTTTGGCTAAATCGGCTTCGATCTGTAAACAATCAGGAAACGCAATACCAGGCAAAAACGCTTGGTTGCACTTGTCTTGAGCGAGCGTTTGCATGTGGACAGGATCGTGCCCCCATAACAAGGTCTTATGACCGTTGCTGGCTAAAGAAATGGCAAGGGCGGTGCCATAAGAGCCCGCCCCTAATACCGTGATATCGGCAGAGTTTCTCATGTAATTAAGCGTTAGCTTCTTCGGCGGCTGGTGCAGTCGCAGCAGCTTGACGTTGTTGCACGTATTGAGCAAACAGCGCGTCGAAGTTAACAGGTGCTAAGTTCAGTTGTGGGAAAGTACCACGACCAACTAAGCTGCCCACGGTTTCGCGAGCATATGGGAATAGGATGTTAGGGCAGTATGCACCTAATGAATGGGCCAGTTGTGGCTCAGTCAGACCAGTGATAGAGAAGATACCGGCTTGTTGTACTTCACATAGGAAAGCGGTATCGCCACCGTTTTGTGCAGTCACAGTTAAAGACAGGACAACTTCATACACATCGTCAGCTAATTTAGCGCTGCGCGTGTCTAAATCTAACTTAACTTCTGGGTTCCATTCTTTTTGGAATACAGCTGGGCTGTTAGGCGTTTCGAAAGACACATCTTTAGTGTAAACACGTTGGATGTTGAATTGTGGGGCTTGTTGTTCGTTGTTTGCTACTTCAGCCATAATTTCCTACCTATCCTATCAATGTTGTATCGGCTTTTCGTTGAAAGCCAATTATTATTTGAAAGCCAATTCATCTTTGAATGTAAATTGGCCCGGGGCTTATGTTACTCAAGGCCTGTATCAGATCTCGGTATCATCCCAACTTTCACCCATATTCGGGTATCGATCGAACCAGTCTAAAAACTTACATTAAGCCCTTAGCGACCGCAGGATCAGTATGCCAAACAATGATGACTTTATTACTGCACTATCCGGTGGATTGAGTGCAGCTTAAATCATAACTGCCGCCGACAACTTATCTTTTGCTTTTTGAAACAGGCATATTTGCTGCCTGCCATTCACCCATACCACCTTTCAAGTTGTACAGGTTTTCAAAACCTTGCTTACTCAAAAGCTGAGCGGCTTGAGACGAGGTCATGCCAGCATTGCATACCAATATAATGGGACTGGCTTTAAACTTTTCAAGGGCAGATATCTGATTATTTTTAATATCTGCTAGCGTAACGTTAATTGCATCAACAATATGCCCCTTGCGGAACTCATCATTAGAGCGCACATCAACGACTTTAGCGTCCTGTCTGTTCACCATAATCGTCAGTTCTTGGTGAGAAATACTTTTGATTTTTGACATGCTCGATTTGATGATACTCGCGACAAGCACAACAAATAATCCCACCCAGGCCAGACTTAACATTGAGTGAGCTTTAAAAAATTCGATATATTCTTGCATGATGATTGCCCGCATAAATGGCGAAAATTCGATAAGGGCACAGAGTATACCGATTGCCTTGGCAGATTGCAGCAGTTTAGTCACAGTTCGAGATCGCACTTTTAGCGCAATTGCCTAGGTGCTTGTTACATGCCAGCCACAGAATCGGACGAATTAGTGATTCGATGACCTTAATCGGGGTAAAGCGCTTTTTCATACCCAGCTAACGTAGTAATATTTGACCAATTTCAGATTTCTATCGCTTCTATAAAACTTAAAGGTATCACTATGACGACAGCTAAACGTCCGCTCGCGTTGTTGATCCTCGATGGCTGGGGCTACCGTGAAAACACGCATAACAATGCGATTTTCCACGCCAATACTCCGGTACTCGACCGTCTCAACGCTCAATATCCCCATAGTTTGATTTCAGGTTCAGGCTTAGATGTAGGCTTACCTGATGGCCAGATGGGAAATTCTGAAGTTGGCCACATTAACTTAGGCTCTGGCCGTGTGGTATATCAAGAACTCACTCGCATCAGTAAAGCCATTGCAGATCATGAGTTTGAACAAAATCCAGCCCTGTGTGATGCGGTAGACTCAGCCATCAAAGCTGGCGGAGCTGTGCACATTATGGGCTTGCTTTCCCCCGGCGGCGTCCACAGCCATGAAGAGCATATCGAAGCTATGTGCCGTATGGCCGTTGCCCGTGGCGCAACTAAGGTTTACTTGCACGCTTTCCTCGACGGCCGCGATACACCACCGCGTAGCGCTAAGGGCAGCTTGAGCCATTTTGATGATCTGTTTACTACATTAGGCCATGGCCGCATCGCCTCGATTATTGGTCGTTACTTTGCAATGGACAGGGATAATCGTTGGGATCGCGTCTCGCAAGCCTACGATTTGATCACCCAAGGCAAGTCAAAATTCCAATACGACAATGCTGTTACTGCATTGGAAGCGGCTTACGAGCGTAACGAGAACGACGAGTTCGTCTCTTCATCGGCGATTACTGATGCAGACGGCCAAGTTGCCACCTTGCAAGATGGCGATGCACTGATATTTATGAACTTCCGTGCTGACCGTGCCCGTCAAATCACCCGTAGCTTTATCAATCCAGATTTCGATGGTTTCGAACGTGCTGTCGTGCCGAAAATGCACTTTGTCACTCTGACTGAGTATGCCGGCGACATCACAGCGCCTATCGCATATCCATCTGAAAACTTGGTGAACACCTTAGGTGAAGTACTGCAAAAACAAGGGCGTACTCAACTACGTATCTCTGAAACTGAGAAATACGCCCATGTGACTTTCTTCTTCAACGGCGGCAAAGAAGAGCCATTCGAAGGTGAAGATCGCATCCTAATCAACTCACCTAAAGTGGCGACTTACGATCTACAGCCTGAGATGAGTTCAACTGAACTCACCGACAAGTTAGTGGCGGCAATTGAGTCGACCAAGTACGACGTGATCATCTGTAACTATCCGAATGGCGACATGGTTGGCCACACGGGTAATTTCGATGCCGCCGTTAAAGCCTGTGAAGCAGTTGACGCTTGTATCGGCCGTGTAGTGGATGCGCTGGCGAAAGTGGGTGGTGAATGCATTATTACCGCCGACCACGGCAACGCCGAGCAAATGACCGACGAAACCACAGGTCAGGCGCACACAGCGCACACCAGTGAACTGGTACCTTTCGTCTTTGTGGGCCGCGATGCGACCATAGATGAAGGTGGTAAACTCAGCGATGTCGCACCGACTATCTTGACCTTGATTGGCGAAGCCATTCCAGCAGAGATGACGGGCAAGCCCTTAATCCACATTAAAGAGTAACCGTTACCTAGTGAGCACTCGACTCCTTGTTGTTAAAGCCAGCATTATTGCTGGCTTTATGATGTTATGTTTCTCGGCAAACGCTTCTGATTTGGAGAAGCGTCAGTCCGAGTTGAAATCAATCCAATCGCAAATAAACCAACAACAAAGCGCGTTAAAAACCACCAGTAAACAAAGAGAAAAATTGCTGTCATTGCTGCGTAGCGATGAAGAAGCGATTGCGTCAGCGGCCAAAAAAGTCAACAGCACCAAAAATAGCTTAGCGCAAATCGATACTAAGCTGACCGAGCTGAAACAACGTCAAGATGAGTTAGAAACGCTAAAAGTGAGTCAGCAACAAACACTGTCGAAACAGCTGTCGAGCGCCTATCTTGCCGGTAATCACGATTACACTAAGATGATGCTCAATCAGCAAAGTCCTGCCACTATCGAGCGTATGTTGGCCTATTACCAATACCTCAATAAAGCGCGGATGAAGTCGATCAACGAATTAAAGCAAACCTTGACCGAGCTAGATGAGATCAAGGTGTCGCAAACGAGTAAGCAAAAACAATTAACTAAACTCGTGGCCGAACAACAGGTCCAAGCCAAACGTTTGAGCCAAGAGCAAGATCAGCGTCAACGGACCATCACAGAGCTGCAACGCACCTTAAATTCTAAGGGCGCAGAGCTGGAACAGTTGCAAATTGAAGAGGCCAGCTTAAAGCGCGTGGTCGAACAAGCGCTACGGGCCATGAAAGACAATCCTTCGATGGAAGGTTTTGGTAAACAAAGTGGCAAACTCAAATGGCCGACGAAAGGTCGCGTCAGTGCCAGCTTTGGCAGCCAACGTTCCGGCCAAGTGGTGTGGAAAGGCACTATGTTATCCGCACCAGAAGGGCAAAATATTCGAGCCGTTTCAGGTGGTAAGGTTATTTATGCCGACTGGTTACGCGGTTTTGGTCTGGTGATGGTTATCGATCATGGCAAAGGTTATATGAGCCTGTACGGCCATGCTCAAACCCTATTAAAAAGCCCTGGCGACATGGTAAAAAGCGGCGAAGCGATAGCTTTAGTCGGACGTTCGGGTGGACAGAGCGAGGCTGGCCTATACTTTGAAATAAGGCACAAGGGGCAAGCCGTCGATCCAGCGAAATACTGTCGCTAATCATAACGGTCCCCTCATCACAGGGGACGGCTATGAAACACATGATCCGCTATATCAGTTGCGTTGGATTAGGCCTGACTTTGGGCCTATCCATCAGCCTCTCTAGTCAAGAGAACGCTAAGTCCTATCGCAGTGATTTTGACTATCCGTTACTGCAAGATGTGCTTGAAACTGTTGAAACTTATTACGTAAAAACCGTTTCGAAAGAAGAGTTAGTAGAAGCGGCAATCAAAGGTATTTTTGAGCACTTAGATCCCTATTCCAGCTTTTTAAATCACCAAGAATTACTCGATCTCAAAGACTCCAATCGCGGCGAATATTTTGGTTTCGGCTTCGAAGTCGCAACCCAAAATGACCACATCAACATCATCGCCCCCTTCGCCCATTCCCCAGCAGAACAAGCGGGAATACGCGCAGGCGACATTATTGTTAAGCTCAACGACACACTGGCGACCGAGACTAACCTCGCCAATATCCTTGCCGAGATAAAAAAACATAGCCTCACCAATCAAAGCATTAAGCTAGTGCTTAAGCACAGCAATGACGATACGACCTTTGAGGTGTCACTCAAGCCGAGCACTATCACTATCGAATCTGTCACCACTCAACTGCTTGATGACAATATTGGTTATGTCAGATTAAGTAGCTTCCAAGAAAACTCGACCGAAGATATGGTGCGCTCACTCAGCCAATGGCAAAACAAACCGCTCGCCGGGCTCATCTTAGATTTACGTAATAATCCCGGCGGCCTGCTCGACCAAGCCGTTAAAATTGCTGACCTTTTCCTCGCCAAGGGCCGAATAGTCTCAACCTCTGGCCGCTTCTTCGATGCCAACTCCGACTACTACGCCTCACCACAAACCATGCTGACTAACGTGCCCATGCTAGTGTTGATCAACAAAGGCTCGGCCTCTGCATCCGAAGTGCTCGCCGCCGCACTGCAAGAAAATGGTCGGGCTAAGCTGTTAGGTGAAACCAGTTTTGGTAAAGGCACAGTACAAAGCCTGATCCCCATCTTAGAAGATGGCAACGCGATAAAACTCACCATTGCTCAGTACAATACCCCCAGAGGTGAAAACATTCACAATATAGGAATCGTCCCAGACATAAAAATTGCCGCAGAAACTGGTTCCGGCGCAGGTAATTTGGCTATAATCGACGCCCTATCCGTCCATGCATCTCTGGCCCAAGATCATCAAGTGACTTCAGCCATTGCATGGATACAGCATCATGACTAATAAGAAGAAACTGTGCGCTTACTTTATTCCTTGGCCCTATTGGCCCTAAGCATTTCTCAAAGTCATGCTGCCCAGATTGCCCTCATTATTGATGACATAGGTTATCGTCATACCGATCAAGCCGTGCTGGCACTGCCCAGCACAGTCACGCTCTCTGTGTTGCCTCATACTCCTCTTGGCGAAGAACTCGCCAATGCTGGCCATAAAAAGGGCCACGAAATCATGCTGCATCTGCCTATGCAAGCACTTAATGGTAAGGCGTTAGGGCTGGGTGGATTGACCAATACTATGACTGAGGCACAAATCCGCGCCAGTGTTGTCGATGCAATTAACAGCGTTCCTTTTGCTAAAGGTGCCAATAACCACATGGGGAGCTTACTGACTCAACTCGATGATCCTATGCTTTGGATTATGGAAACCCTCAAACAAAAGCATCTGTATTTTATCGATAGTATGACAACAAGATTCACTAAGGCGGGAGAGACAGCGGATCAGTTGGGCGTGCCGTTATTAAAACGCCAACTGTTTCTAGACAATGATACCAGTGCTAAAGCACTCGAAAGACAATTTAACTTAATGATAAGTCAGGCACATACTCAAGGTAACCTAGTGGCGATTGCCCATCCTTATCCAGAAACCATGCGCTTCTTAAAGGCCAATCTACAAAGACTAAAAACCGAGGGGATTGATCTAGTACCTGCATCAAGCTTACTCCCCATCGGCATTGCACACAAAAGTGGAACTAATCCAGCTGTAACACTGAGATAGACATGTCAGGCAGCAAGGCAAGTAACTCATCACGATTACTCACAATGTCCAACAGAGTATATTGATCGAGCACATTCAAATACGCTTCAACTGCTTGTGCTAACACGCCTTTCAACTTACAGGCAGGCGTGAATCGGCAGTAAGGTTTGCTGCAATCAATCGGCGCCAACGAGTTCTCTAACACCCGAACTAACTGACCTAAGTTAATCTCACTCGCAGGCTTACCCAAACGGAAACCGCCCATCTTACCGCGAATGGTTTCGAGGTAACCCATCTTGCCTAAATGATGCACTATCTTAGAGACATGATTTGGAGACAGATCAAATACCTGCGTAATTTCAGCAATTCTAAATAAAGTGGTTCTGTCTGGCTGAACCGCCAAATACATCAAGGTACGAACGCCAAAATCGGTATAACGAGTTAACTGCATATTTCACCTGTCAGCGATAAACTTAATGAGAGGTTTGAGCTTCGAGTTGGGTTATCAACCAAAGCGCCTCTTCGTTTGAATGACCACATACATCTTCCGATGCATCGAAATCACTACAAACCGCGGGACGATCGGGCGAGCCGAAGATCAAACATAAATTGGCATCACTCAGCTGCACACAACGCTCACCCGCAGCCTTACCATTTGGCATACCAGGAATACCGCTGCTAATTGAAGGCGCAATACAGCAAGCACCACACCCAAGACGACAATTCATTTTCGTTACTCATGAAAGACATAAGGCATTATACCGTTTAATTTGTCCGAGATCAGTGTCACAGGTCAATACTGCCAAGTCGCGCACAAGCGCAATTCTGTGCGTGAAAGACATAATATTAATAAGCAGGACGAACTTAGACAAAAAGTAGGCTGAGATTTAAATTTACTACGAATGGGTTGCAACCTTTGAAAAGGCTTTCATTCTATGCAGGTAGGAAACGATGAACTTATGAACACGAAGCTAGGCTAGATCCTTGCAAAAGAAGCCGCGACAATAGAAATAGATAAATTCCAGATACGAAAAAGCCCTAACATTGCTGTTAGGGCTTATCGAAATGTTGGCGGAGCGGACGGGACTCGAACCCGCGACCCCCGGCGTGACAGGCCGGTATTCTAACCAACTGAACTACCGCTCCTTTAGTCTAACGTTTGCACGTTAACCTAAATTA
>NZ_JAMTCC010000066.1:0-11365 GCF_025370265.1 Shewanella septentrionalis
TATGACATCAATCGTCAGATCTCAATGCCCGTTTGGCTGATGGAGTCGGTTCATGAATACCATGGCAGTGAACGGTACAAAAAGCGGCAGCAACTGTACTTCATGAAGACGGGGGATACGAACCCTCCCGCTTTCATCAATAAGGATGGAGACCCATTCACCACCAGTAGCCTCAATTCATTGTGGAGTAAGTTACGCACCGCGATACAAGAAAACAGCAACCCTCACTTTAAGCACAAAGAGCATGATTGCAGGGCAACGTTTGGGGCTTACAAGCTTGAGTCTCTGACGCAAATCAAAGAGTTGTCGATGATGCAGGCGTTGAAGATGCTCAAAGATGAAATGGGTCATAAAGATTTAGAAACCACCATGCTGTACCTCAAGCACTACGAGGGCAACCCCGAAAAGAATCATATCCCAGAGATAACCATGAACTTGCTAGAGGATGAGATGCTATCGTGACCGAAGTGATTGATACAGAACAGACAGAGAGAGCTCGCACCTATCGTTCTACACCGACTACCGAAATGGTCACCGATAACACACTGATAGCAATTACTAAGTGGAAATATGTCTGGAAGAATGGTGGTGGTGGCAATTCAACGTGTGACTTTGCGCAGCTAAAAGCATATGCCACTGATGAGCACATTCGTTTGTTGATTTCCAAGTTCCAGCAGTCAGGATGGCGCGAAACATCAAAATCGGCGAATTTTAGATATATCCGTCAAGTGCTTAGCCGTGCTTTTAATACTCAAAGTGGAAAGCAAAAGGTGAAGGTTCAGCTCTCACCTGAGACATGCACCCAGTACATTCATGCTGCCTACCTATCGATGGCAAGTACAGGTGTAGGTCTTAATGGCAAGCCTATCAAAGCAAAGACACTTGGTTGGCTGAGCTCGAACTTGAATTCGATTTGCAAGAAGTTTGGGTTTGGAACAATCCCTAAAGCAGCTCGCAACCTTGATACCCGTTCAGCCTCATTAGATTCAAATAACTACACGCCAAAGCAATTGCGCTCAATCGCGTTTGCCTTATTGGCTGACCGCAAGGCGTTGTTAGCACGCTATCAGGATGAGTCACTACCCGAAGCTCAAAGACGGACTGCGTTTAATAGGTTGGTCTACAATGCGATGTTTATAACCATTTATTATCTTGGGACTGGCCGAACAGAAACTCTGAGTATGTTTTTGGATGATGAATGGGTGTGCAAAAAGTCAGGCGCTGGTCGCATTAGCATAGAGGGATTCAAGGCTCGCGGAAACAAAGTTGAACAACGCTCTTTCACCCCGAGAGCATCTTGTAAGCGCTTTTTTGAATCACACCTCTCGCTGTCAAAGGCACACTCTGTTTCTCTGGGGTTGGATAAGCATTACCTGTTTCGAAAAGCGAATGGCATGGTGCCAAACAGCAATAACTTTAATAATTATTCTCAAAATTATTTGGTTAACTACTCCGAGCGTATTCAGTTGTTAATTAAAGAAAACCCTGATTTCCGCTTGAACTGCAATCTGCTGAAATCTTCCATTAAACAGTATGCGGAGCAGAAGCTAGGACGTAGCAAGGCGGCAGAAAACACCCGTAATGCACCGCAGACTTATGACAACTCCAAATATGGCAAGGTCTCTAAGGGCGAAGCCAGAAGTCAATTGGCGCTAGGGTTAACGGCTTTGCACAACTTGGGCAAGAATCCTGACGGTGGAACTGTAATCGCGGTCGCACAGGCCAAAGAAGCAGTTGGACTTGTCATTTCGCACGAGGAATGGGAGGTCTTGAAGGAAGCAGCTGCTGAGTACGGTGTCGTTAAGAATCAAAACGGTGGTTTTTGTAAGGGGGCCAACACACCTCAGAAAAAAGAATTCCAAAAAAACGTAGACAAGAGTGACTTCCTCTCCGATGAAGAAAAGTCTCAACTAGGCTGCGGGTTTGTCGTGAAATGCTTTGGTTGCTCTAACTTTGGCGTTGTGGATGACCCACATGATATATGGCGGTTATTGTCTTTTGAGCAGCGATTGAATGAAGCCATGGTGGTGCATCAAAACGTAGAGCACTTCATCACCAACTTTGGCGAAGTCAAGGCCAATCTAAATAAGCTCAAGGCGCGTTTTAAAAAGGTTCATCTCAAAGCTGCAATGAAGCTACTAGAGCGCGAATGTCACCCTTTGTGGGACGAAAATTCAGTCATGGACATATTCAGGGGATAAACCATGTATAGCGTCAGTTATGATGTTGCTAAGTTTGAACAATATGCATTCCCATCAATGCCGGGCTCGTTCCCCATGCCTTGCGATGAGACGGTGGTGAGCGTGGATAAGGATGGTAACCCCGTCTCCTATTTCAAAGATGACATTTGGGACTTTAATGCGTTTTTTAATCTCACCAACGAATCAAAATCGCTATACCAGATAAATTTCCATCCTAAAAAGCACAACCCCGATCTGCTTATCGAACTCAAACAACGGATCTATTTTTTGATTTGGGGGTCGCAGGGGAGCCTGCTACACATGGAAGGAGACGCGTTTCGTAAGTTCAGCCATTGCCATGATTTAGCAAGGTGGTCAAACGCTGCCCTGAGGGTATTTAAAGGTACCCCCATCGATTCCTTTCCCTTGCTCAGCAATGAACTGGTCTTTGGTCAATTGCTGTATGAGGGAAAAAAGCACAGTGAAGAAACAGTATCTCATCGCTTAAAAGCACTGAGCGTCCTTACGCAACTAAATCAACATTTCCCAGAACCGCGTCGCTTTTCACTTGGCCTTCCTGAAGGTAAAACAATCAAAACAATGGCCAAGCAGTATTCAGCGGCAGGCCGTGGGCATTACCCTACGGTTATCCCTGTTATTTATGAACAGTTGATGGGGCGCTTGATAGAAAATGTCACCACGGCTCATAATAAGCTGGAAGACCTTGGCGATGTAAAAGCTTATGCCAAGAAATATGTCGTAACAGAGCGCCAAGCCTATGATGAATTTAGGGCGATAGGAGGCGCTTGCTTTATGACGCTTTCTGCATTTACGGGGATGCGAATTAGCGAGCTAACCCAAATTGACTCCACCTCTTACAAAGAAGTTGACCTTGATGGTATTAAACTATGCACCCTGCGCTCTTGGACTCGTAAGTTAGATAAATTACCCAGAGAAGACGCATGGGCCTGCGCTCCTATCTGTAAAAAGGCGCTAGAGGTCTTAACCGTGCTCAACGACAGCTATCGCTCTAATAAGGGGAGCATTCACTGTTCACCGCGATTTCGTCTTGATGGTAGCTCTGGGATGGGTGACAACATCTCTAGTCAGTTAGAAGATGTCGTGTTAAACAAACAAAACCTTAGTAGCCTCTTCGCATATTACTCAAAGCACTTAGATATTACTTACGACCCAGATGAAATGGATGAAGTGTATGGCTTGCTTAACCCTGTTGTACCCGCGATATATAACCCTATTAAAGAACGGGGAGATGGCTCAATTTACTGGCATTTTACGACGCACTCGTTGAGGCGTACCTTTGCTCATTTTGTGGTGGGGAATGGCCTGGTATCTCTTGCCGCTTTGAAGCACCAGTTTAAACATATCAGACTATCAATGACGGCTATCTATGCCAGTCATGCAGAAGTCTTAACGCTGCTTGGTATAGATAATCCTGCCAACATTAAAAAAGCGGTTGAAGACGCAGAGATGGAAAGCCACAAGGCCTACTTACGGAACATGATAGGCCACCCAGGAGAGCAGTCAGGTGGGTTTATGAAGGTGTTTGAGGGTGATCCTCGTGTAATGACAGAAGATCAATTTGAAGAGCTTGCTCAGAAAACCAAAGGGGCAAATAAATCGACCGGTTATGGACGATGCTTTGCTGGTTTTAAGTGCAAAATGGAACACCTGTTTGAGCAATCGAGCTGTCTGGGTCGTGACTGTGAAAACTTAAACATCAATAAGGAAGAAGCGTTGCGCTGGCAAGCGCGTCACGGACGAATCGCGGCACGATTACAGCAAATGAAGGAGATGGGGTTCTACAACCAGAACACACTTGCTCGTGAATTGACGGATATCCGTGCCGCTGAAAAGGTCATGCGTGATCACGACATCGAATTTAAACGATTTGAATTAGGGGCTTTGTAATGGCAAACGTAAAAACTAAGTTGCTCAATGCCTTTGAGTCGCTCAAAAGTGAAGGCAAAAAAATTAGCCCTTACGCTGTCGAAAAACGAGCGGGCGTGGCGAACGGCTCATGCAAAAATCACCCCGCAGTATTAGAGATTATTTTGGATGAAAAGGCTCGCTACCACCCTAACCCCACTGTTGCTAAGAAGGGGGAACCTAGGCAGAAAAAGCATATTGATAAGGAGCGGTATGATGACTTGGAAGAATCTAACAAGCGCTTGAGAGCTGAGAGTGGCCAGTTTAGAGATGAAATGAAGGTCATGGCAACTTTCGTAGCACAGTTAACATGGGAGTTGCACCGCTACAAAACATCAACAAGACAGCACTCTATTAATGTGAAGAATATTAAGGTGTAAAGCCGAAAAGCAGAACTGATAGATTGCCCAACTCAGTTCTGTCCATAGGCGAGTTAGTTAACTGAACCAACTCGATTCTGCCCTAAAATCAGTTTCACACCTACCCTCATTGTACTTTTTGAAGCTTTCTATGGCTGACAAAAATGAATAGCTATCCACATCAAATTTTTGAAAACAAAACTCCATCTATGCAACGATATCTGATATTGTGACAAAAATGGATATTGGGTGGGTTATCATGATTTCAGGTATAAACGGTGGCAACTGCATACTTAGCTCTATGGCTAAAGAGCGAGTCAAGAGCGGGATTATCGACCACGCACAAATTTTAGGTATGAAAAGCGCATACACAGTCGTTTTCGATGGTTCTCAGTGGAATGGTGAACCATTAGTGTTAAGTAGCTCTAGACAGCCTTATGAACCTCGTATCTTCAAAAGCTTGGACGGGGCTTTAGCTGAGTTACTGCGTATAGGCCTAACAGAAGCATCAATCAAGATTACTGACAACACTGATTCAGAATAAAATCAGTCTTATATAGATTTACAAGAATAAAATCGGATACACAAAATGACAATCAAAGAAGAAACTCTTCATTCGAACATAGAGACAGTAAATAGCAAACAGCTTGCGGTGCTAAAAAAGCATTTTCCTCAGTGTTTTGATAAAAATGGACATTTCATCCAAGAAAAAATGCTTGAAGTGGTTAATGCCAATGAAGTTGAGCTTTCAAAAGAATCATACTCATTGAACTGGCTTGGTAAGTCTTATGCGCGTCTATTGACTAATCTTCCTCCTAAAACATTGATCAATGAAGATCTTGTACATAACCAGTTAGAACAGAACAAAGACAGTAAAAACCTGCTTATTAAAGGCGATAACCTAGAAGTGCTTAAGCATATGGTTAACGCATACAGTGAGAAGGTTAAGATGATTTATATCGACCCTCCTTACAACACGGGTTCAGACGGCTTTGTTTACAATGATGATCGTAAATTCACGAAAGAACAGTTAGCAGACTTAACAGGTATAGATCTCGATGAAGCCGTTCGAATATTAGAATTTACAGATAAAGGTTCAAATAGTCATAGTGCTTGGCTGACATTTATGTATCCAAGGCTTTATATTGCTAAACAATTATTGCGTGAAGATGGTGTAATATTCATTTCTATTGACGATAGTGAATCTAGTCAAATGAAACTAATTTGCGATGAGATATTTGGAGAGCATAATTTTGTTTCACAGTTAGTTTGGGAAAAGAAAAAAAAAGGAACGTTTTTATCAAACACAATAACTAGTGTTAAAGAATATATATATGTTTATGCCAATGTTAAGGAAAAGTTTTCGGGGCTAATCGGTGAAGTTAACTCATCAACAGAAACTTACCCATGTGTAAATGCCAGTAATAAAAGAGAAATTAGGCATATACCAAAGGGTATTAAATCTAAATACAGAGAGCAAAATCATAAACTAGAGAAAGGATCAGTCATATCGGCATCTACTATGGATCTCATTCTACATAGCGATCTTGTTATTGAGGATGGTGTGTTAGCAGAAGACCTTATCATAGAGGGGAATTGGCGATATAAACAAGATGTCATGGAAGAATATGCTAACAAAGATGAACTTTATATTACCCAAGATTTATATCTAAGACGAATCGTAGATGAACCGAGATATAAAACATTAAAAGACCTACTCCCTAGAGTCGGAGATGATTCAAAGAGTAATTTCAAAGATATAGATTTAAATAATTTATTTTCTGATGGTTGGGGGTCAAATGAAGATGGAGAAGAGGAATTACGAGAGCTTTTAGGACATAAAGGTTTGATGACTTTCCCGAAGCCTAAAAAATTAATTCAAAAACTATGTTTATCTTTAAGAGATAAAAATAGTATAGCAATGGATTTTTTTGCAGGTTCAGGCACTACAGGGCAAGCCATAATGCACCTAAATTCATTAGATAATGGATCAAGACAATTTGTTAATATTCAAATTTCTGAAAAAACTCCTTTGGATTCTGTAGCATCAAAAGCAGGTTATAAAACTATTTTTGACATAACTAAAGCTCGAATCACTAAAGCTGCTGAAAAAATTCGTGAAGAAAATCCTGATTTTCAAGGCGATTTAGGGTTCAAAATTTTTGAAACTGTAGAAGATTTCAGAGTCGAAGATGACGATAAAGAACTGTCTTTAATGACGATGACCATGTTTGATGATGTGATGCTGACTGATGATCAATATCATACGCTTTTGACCACATGGCGTTTGTATGATGGGTGTGAGTTAACGACACCTGTCCAAGATATAGGTCTAGATAATTATACCGCTCACCTGTGTGATAATCGCTTGTATATGATCGCATCTGATTTCTCTAGTGATGCTTTGAAAGCGCTTCTTTTGAGACTTGATACTGATAAGCAATTCTCACCTAATAAGATTGTTTTCTTTGGTAAAAACTTTGATAGCGTAAAGCAAATGGAACTAAACGAAGCGCTAAAAAGTTACGCTAATAAAAAGTCATTAGAAATTGATCTAGTAGGAAGAAACTAATGTCAAAGGGATTCACATTTGAGAAGAACCTGCCACATCAAAAGGCTGGTGTAGACGCATTGATGAGCATGTTTGTTGGAGCGCAGCCTCAACAATCTGACGATCCTATAGTTCGTCTTAGAGTAAACCCTTTGCTTAGTATCACAAGCCCTCAATACTATGCAAACATCAAGACAGTACAAGAGTTCAACGGGATAGAGCATAAAAAAGAGTATTACAACGCTAAAAGTAACGTTATTGATATATCGATGGAAACAGGTACAGGCAAGACTTATACCTATACCAAATCCATGTACGATCTCAACAAAGCTTTTGGTATTAACAAATTTATTGTGATTGTCCCTACGCTTTCAATTAAAGCAGGTACAGTTAATTTTTTAAAAAGTGATGCACTCAAAGAACATTTTCGTGATGACTATGAGCGTGAATTAAAAACTTATGTCGTAGAAAGTCAAAAAGGTTCTGGTAAGAATACTAAATCTTTTATGCCCCAAGCAGTTTATGATTTTGTTGAAGCGAATAATTTTAATAAAAAGCATATCCACGTATTGATTATCAACTCTGGAATGATTAACTCAAAATCATTGGTTGAGACTTACGACAAAGGATTGTTAGACAACAAATTCGATACACCCATTGACGCTATCAGCGCTGTAAGACCGTTTATTATCATTGATGAGCCTCACAAGTTTCCTACAGCTAAAAAAACATGGGATAACATCAGCAAGCTCAATGCTCAGTACATTTTTCGTTTTGGTGCTACGTTCAACGAAGACTACGAAAATCTTGTTTATCGACTAACTGCTGTGGATGCGTTTAACAACGACCTAGTAAAAGGGATTAACGCTTTTATTGAAGATGTTGTTGGTGATGACTTCGCAAACCTTAAACTCACTAAATCAACGGCTAACGAAGCAACATTTGAATTAAACGAAAGTGGAACTAAGACCTTTTATAAACTAGCGAAAGGTGAGTCATTATCTAAGACACACAATGAGATTCATGATCTGTATATTGAATCACTTAACACAAAAATGGTTGTCTTGAGTAACGGTATCGAAATTAAAATCGGCAAGTCTATCAATCCTTATTCATACTCGGATACACTTGAAGATAATATGATCCGTAAAGCGATTAAGGAACATTTCAAGCTTGAACGTGAGTTACTGACTCAACGGCCAAGGATCAAACCGTTATCGCTTTTTTTTATTGATGATATAGAAGGTTATCGTGATGGAAACAACCTCTCAGGAAGCTTAAAAACTAAGTTTGAAGAATGGGTTGTTGCAGAGGCTAAACAGTGCTTAAAAGTTGAAACTGATGCCTTCTACAGAGAATACCTAGAAAAGACCATTAAAGATGTGTCTGTTGTTCACGGTGGATATTTCTCTAAAGATAATAGCGATAAAGATGAGAAAATCGAACAAGAAATAAGTGAAATTTTGCACGATAAAGAACTACTTCTTTCGCTAGATAATCCAAGACGTTTTATTTTTAGTAAATGGACACTTCGTGAAGGGTGGGATTCACCAAATGTGTTCCAAATCTGTAAATTACGCTCCAGTGGTAGTACAACGTCAAAACTTCAAGAGGTTGGCCGTGGCCTTCGTCTACCTGTAAATGAGTATATGGGGCGTGTTAAAGACCGTTCATTTATGCTTAATTATTATGTGGATTTTACCGAAAAAGACTTTATACGCACTCTTGTTAAAGAGGTGAATGATTCATCATTCAAAGAAACTGTACCAAGCAAGTTAACTCAAGAAATCAAAGATAAAATCACAGCACAATACCCCAATTTATCTTCATTAAAAATTATGATGGAGCTATTAGATAAAGGGATCATTGACGAAAATGAAAATTTACTTGGTTCGGATGCTTACTCAAAACTGAAAGCGCAATACCCTAATGCATTCCCAACGGGTGTTAAACCTAACAAGATTAAGGTTGATAATGGTACTAAAAAAACCTCTAAGATGCGTGTTGGTAAGTTCGATGAACTAAAAGCACTTTGGGACATGATTAACCAGAAAGCGATTTTAGAATATAAAATTGCAAGCGAAGATGACTTTCTTGAGCTGTTTAAAAAATATTTGATTGAAGAGTCTGACAAATTCAAAAAAACAGGAGTACAGACACGTATTGAAACGGTTTATATCCATAATGATACTGCTATGTCCAAGTCAAGATTTGGTAATGATGATGATTTCACCAAGTTCTCTACTATGACTTACAAAGAGTTTCTGAATCGTTTATCGCAAGAAGCATTTATCAAGTTATCTACACTGCATAAAGCATTTATAAGTGTACAAAATACGATAGATATTACTGACTATTTGAATATTCAGACAATCAGAAAAGTAAAATCAGGATTCAGTAAATTCTTATTGAATAATTCATTCAATAAGTTTGGCCTTGGCTATAACATTATATCAAACAGTATGCACCCAACTAAGTTTACTGATGTTCAGGGTGAACCTAGAACCGAAGTTATGGCAAGTGATTTAGGTGTTTATAATGATGACTCGCTTACCCCTCTTGATGCATACCTATTTGAAGATGTGTTTTACGATTCTGAACTTGAGAAATTGAATATTACTAACGGTGAGATTGAATCTGTATCAGTATTTACTAAGATTCCGAAGAACTCAATTAAGATCCCTGTATCTGGTGGTTACTCATATTCTCCAGACTTTGCGTATGTTGTTAAGACAAGTAAAGGTGATTTTCTGAATTTCATCATTGAAACGAAAAATGTTGATGGAAAGGATAGTCTTCGTAAAGAGGAAGAGCGGAAAATTGAACATGCTAAGGTTCTGTTTGAGAAAATAAGTAAAGACGTTAAAGTCGATTTTAAAACACAGTTTGCTGGTGATTTGATTTATGACTTAATCAAGCAAGCAGCTTCTAGCTAGTTTATTAAGAAAGTGAGAGCTTCAAATCCTCTCACTTTTATTCGTACCTATTCACGCATGAAAGTACACTCATAAATAATTAGAACAATCGCTCTAACGGATTTATGTCCAAAAGTGCGTTATCTCGGATGATGTAGCGTTCATTTTGGTTTGTCATAGGCGTTGTTGACTAAATCAGTTGAACCTTTCCGCAATCCTGCGATCTGATCCCATGTAGTAGCGGCATGGTGATGTTATGGGTAAGTCGAAAAAGAAGATAACTAACTGGAGTGAATATAATGAAGCTTTGTGCAAAAGAGGCTCAGTGACTTTTTGGATTGACGACTCAGCCGTTGAGGCGTGGCAATGCAAGAGTCACCATGGCAAACGTGGCAGAGGCTTTCAATTTTCTGATACTGCTATTGAAACAGCTTTGATGATTAAAGGAATATTCTCTCTCCCGTTACGTGCACTTCAAGGTTTTATCAACTCTATATTTGCATTGATGAAAGTCCCTTTGCGTTCCCCTGACTACACCAGTATCAGCAAGCGTTCAAAGACTGTTCAGGTGAAATATAAGAATAAATCTAAAGGCTCAGTTCGCCACATCGCAATTGACTCAACAGGCCTGAAAGTCTTTGGGGAAGGCGAATGGAAAGTTAAAAAGCATGGCGCAGAAAAACGTAGGACTTGGCGTAAACTGCATCTCGCCGTTGATGTCGATACCCATGACGTTATTAGCGCAGAAGTCAGCCTCGTCAATGTTGGTGATAGTGAAGCTCTCCCAACATTATTGAATCCGCTTCGAAGAAAAGTTCATTCCGTATCAGCAGACGGTGCTTACGACACAAAAAAGTGCCACGAAGTATTGCAGGCTAAGGGCTGCAAGCCTCTCATTCCTCCTAGAAAAAATGCTGGTTACTGGGAAAAGGGGCACCCTCGCAATGAAGCAGTCGATGCACTTAAAAATGATACGCTAGCTCAGTGGAAAACGGACTCTGGCTATCACGACCGCTCAATCTCTGAGACGGCAATGTCTCGATATAAAGGACTGACTAGCGGTACCTTGAGCTTGAGATGTTATAACGCTCAAGTTGGTGAGGCGCTGGCAAATGTCAAAGCAATTAACAAAGTCATAGGGCTAGGTATGCCTATTAGAAACTAGCAGGTAAGCTCTGTAGAATAACTACGCCCTTTACCTGATTTGATCAACAACGCCTTTGTCATACATCTAATCTGTAGCAAAGCTAAAAATTTAGATGAGCACTGTTCCTATTTGATCTAACTTTTTTCTCTCGACTCACTTCTGTTAAGAACAAAAAATAAGTTAAAAGTTAGATGACTTTGATGAAAATTAGATAATTGGCCCACAAGCCCCGCCAGCATTGGCTTTACTAACTTTCAAATCTAACT
>NZ_JAMTCC010000067.1:0-11335 GCF_025370265.1 Shewanella septentrionalis
TAGTTACTACTTGTAGTGTTTCACTTTGATAAGAGCCCGATAACGCCTTTGCTTTATCGGGCTTTTTATTGGTGGAGATTTGGTATTAAAGCATTTCTGCGGGAGTAAATAGCTTAGCGACACTCTGGCAAATCGTTTCTCTAATCCATTTATGCCCCTGATCTTCATCATTTCTTTGATGCCATAACAATACATAGGCCATGGGCATAAATTCGAAGGGTAAGGGCAGAAGTTTAAGCGGATAGAGCTGGCAGGCGTGCCGTGCAAAGCTCGAAGGCAGAGTGAAAATTAAATCGCTGTGGGCGCACACACTGGCGGCACCATAAAAATCGGGTACTGTTGTACTGATCCGGCGTCGATGGCCGAGATCGGCAAGAAAGTAATCCAACGCCCACCAATCGCTGCCTTCACAGCGAACCTGCACATGGGCCATGTCGAGGTAGAGTGGGAGATCCCATTGTTCTGAAGTCAGCGCCGCCATCAATGGGTGGTCTTCACGCACTAAACATACTTGTTGATCGGTAAATAGTGTTTGATAGGCAATCCCTTCGGGCAGGCGATCCACCTGAAAATCGGACAATGGATGCAAGTCCCGCCCTGAAATACCAAAATCAATTTGCCCTTGTTGCAAATCCTGCATCGACTTTTCGGTCCAGACATAGGAGTCAAGTTTGACATTGGGCGCCGTGGTCAGCATAGGGCCGATAAAATATGGGATTAAGGTTTCATAGGCGCTTTCCACCATGGCAAAGGAGAATTGTCGATTGCTACTGGCGGGATTGAAGGTCGGAGGCTGAGTGAGTTGATACAAGTCTTGCAAAATATTCGGCAGTTTTTGTCCCAGAATGAGGGCGTGCGCCGTCGGTTTTAAGCCGTGGGCCGTGCGCTGAAATAGCGGATCATCTAAGGTTTCTCTGAGCCGATTTAAGCTCTTACTGAGGGCTGACTGGCTTATATGTAATCGGCTTGCGGCGCGAGTCACGCTTTGCTCTTCTAGCAGAACTTTGAGTATGACCAGCAAGTTAAGATCGATTCTGGCTAAGTTGTCGATATTCACAGATATTCCTCAGAGGAAATTTACTTTGGAAATTATACCATTTCTGTTCATACCTTGAGTTAATTAAAATAGCGCCCACTGAAATACCTTTTCCTGATCAACTGAGATTATTTATGCGGCGCAATCTATTACCTATCCTGATGTCTATGGTGCTTCTTAGTCCATTAGCCATCGATATTTACTTACCTTCAATGCCAACTATGGCGGCAGAATTCGCCGTATCTGCCAGTGATGTGCAATCCACGATCGTATTATTTTTATTCGCTATGGGTTTAGGTCAAGTGTTGATTGGGCCATTAGCCGACCGTTATGGTCGCCGTCCCGTGGCTATTTTCGGGGTGTTACTCTACTGTGCGAGTAGCCTTTTAGCAGCTGCAGCTGTCGAATTTCATTGGTTACAGATTGCCCGTTTGCTGCAAGGTTTGGCTGCCTGTTCGACTTCTATTGTGGTGTTCAGCGCCGTACGTGACTGCTACGATCAAAAGGAAGGCGCTAAGATTTACAGTTACTTAAATGGCGCCATTTGCGTTATTCCCGCATTAGCACCGACCTTAGGCGGCTTATTGGCAATGCAATTTGGTTGGCGCTCAACCTTCGTCTTCATGACGTTATATGCCATGTTGATGATGCTTGTTGTCGGTTATCGCTTACCTGAGACTCGACCTGCCAATACGGTCACCACTGGCCCACTTTACCGTTGGGGTCGATATAAGCCTGTACTGGGTAACGCTCATTTTTTGTTTTATGCCTTTGCTTGTATGTCGGCTATGGCCGCGATTTTGTGTTACGTGTCGTATGCGCCAGTATGGTTGATTGGGCATTTAGGGCTTTCTGAGCTCATGTTTAGTGGTCTATTCGGTTTCAATGCCGTGTTTAATATCGTGGCCTGTTTTACTGCACCCCTGATCATTCGCAAACTCGGTAATCGTCCTACAACGATTTTGGCCCTGTCCATACTCGTTTTGTCTGCAGCACTCACTGTGGCGGGTCAGCAATTCGGTCCGAGTACTGGAATGATGGCAGCGTTTGCCTTTATGTTGCCTATGTTGATGTTAGGGGTTGGGTTTTCCTTCCTACTCGGTCCAGCGACCAGTATGGCTCTGTCGGCCTTTGGTGAACGAGCTGGTACTGCCGCGGCTATGTTAGGTTTTATTCAGATGAGCGGTGCGTCCGTGCTTGCTGGACTCGTACAACAAACGAGTTTAACCGCACCTTATGCAGTGGCCTTAGTGATGGGCGTATTTCCTCTCGGTTTATTATTGATGATGGCGCTGAGTCGATTTGACCACTGGCATCAAGAGCAGTTAGCTGGCGAGCATTAGTTCGCAGCACAGGTTAATTACAAAGTCGTTAATCACAGAGTACACCCTTTACCCACAGTTTGTTTGACCGCGAACTGTGGGTATTTTTTATTGTGCCTTGTACCTCTTTATCCTTTGGTATACTCGTAAAATAACTTACTCAAACAGGGGGAAAGCTTGTCCCGCCACTATTGTGCTATTTGTCGTTATCCGCAGAATGCTTGTCTGTGTGCGAGTGTTCAGCCTATCTCTCCAACGACCCAGTTGGTGGTTTTACAGCACCCGAGTGAAGTCGAGCATAAAAAAAATAGTGTGCGGGTATTGAGTCTTGTTGTTGTTGAAACGCAAGTTTATGTGGGCGAAAACGAGGCCGACTTCAATGGTTTGCGGGAATATTTAGCGGCATGTAATAAGCCTATTTATCTCGTCTATCCCTCTGAGCAAAGTGTGAGTGTTGAACAGCAGTCTATCAATCCAGATTGTGTATTGCTTTTACTCGATGGTACTTGGCGTAAGGCATTTAAGATGTTGCAGCTGAATCCTTGGTTAACCCAGTATCCTGCAGTGCATTTGGCTGAAGGTTATGAGTCGCGTTATCGGATCCGTAAGTCGAGTCGTAGCGACAGTTTATCGACCTTAGAAGCTTGCGCTTATATGCTAAGCGCTCTTGATCCAGCACTGGATGTTCAGCCATTAATGGCGGCATTTGATGCTATGGTTGAGCTGCGAATTAAGGCGATGCCGAGCACTGTGCAGGCTCGTTATCAGAACTCAAACAAACCTAACTGCGAGACTAAGTGAATGTTTTGACATTATTTAGCCTTAGAGGTTTTAGGTCTGAATTAATGCCTTTAAGTTATTGAGTTTTGATACTGCGTACGAATTAAATTAGTCAAAATCTTATTCAGATCACGCTAACTTAGTGTGAAATACGGTTTAATATCAAGGATTCATTTGCGCAGCAAATGATGAGATAGCTTTGCCAGCCAATTGCTTTGCAGGGGAGTGATTCCATTGTTAATCACAATTAGTTGATGGCGTGCTGGCAGGGCTATCGAGTTTTAGCTATATGTTTTTGTTAATCATAGTGAGAGTGCTTTGCCAGTCAATAATTGGCTTTGCAGGGGAGTGATTCCATTGTTAATCACAATTAGTTGATGGCGTGCTGGCAGGGCTATCGAGCTTTAGCTATATGTTTTTGTTAATCATAGTGAGAGTGCTTTGCCAGTCAATAATTGGCTTTGCAGGGGAGTGATTCCATTGTTAATCACAATTAGTTGATGGCGTGCTGGCAGGGCTATCGAGCTTTAAGCTATATGTTTTTCCTCAAGAAAGGTTTGGGTGAAGTTATCGGCTGAACTCGGATAGCCAAAAAGAAAACCTTGGGCAAACCCTTGGCCCATGCCTGTCATTATGTCTTTTTGTTGTTGAGTTTCTATGCCTTCGGCAATGAAGTGAATATCGAGTGCCTGCGCGAGTTGCACTATGGCATTACAGAGCTTTTGTCCTGACACTTCGTTTAAACGTAGGGCAAACTCAGCATCTATTTTTACGCTGTCTATGGGCAAAGTGCCTAAACGACTGAGTGAGGATAATCCAGTACCAAAATCATCGATGGCAATACTTACACCTAGGGCTTTTATGCGGTTGAGCGTGAGTCGTGCTTGCTCAGGTTGACGTAGCAGTGCCGATTCGGTGATTTCTAAAATCAGTGCTTCAGCAGGTAAATTAGCCATTTCTAAGGCATTAATCACTTGACCAATAAAATCAAGATGTTCTAACTGTAGTGGCGACACATTGACTGAAATTCTAAAGTCAGCTTTATATTGTGTTCGCCAGATTGCCGCTTGCATGCAAGCTTGTTCTAATACCCATTGACCAATACTGACAATTAATCCTGTTTCTTCCAGCAATGGCACAAAATCGGCAGCTTCATAACACTCGGTTGATGATTTTTGCCAGCGCAGTAATGCTTCGGCAGCCATGGCTTCATTTGTTTGCAAATCCACTATGGCCTGATAGGCGAGAGTGAACTGCTTTAAGCTGTGAGCATGTCTTAGACTATTGATTAACTGCAGCTTTAACTCCGCGGCCTGGCTCATAGCCTTATCGTAAAATACAAGGTGCGGTAAGCTCTTTTTAGCACAGTACATAGCCGTATCTGCAAGACTTATCAGCTGTCCCGCCTTATCACTGTGGGTCGGAAATAGTGCAATGCCGATACTTGTGCCTAGGAAAAACTTTTGTCCTTCAATTTCAAAGGGGCTCTCAAATAAGCTGAGTATCTGTTCTGCAAACAGTTGGATTTCATCCTTGCAGCTACAGTCTTGTAGCACTAAGGTAAACTCATCTCCACCCATCCGGGCTATGTCAGCTTTTTCGATACAACCGGCTTCGAGTCTGGCCGCGACGAGTTGTAATACTCTATCGCCCATGGAGTGGCCGAAGCTGTCATTGATATTTTTAAACCCATTGAGATCTAAAAACATTAGCGCACCGAGGGCGAGGGGATCGGTTTTAAGTTTCTCGAGGGCAGTATTGAGGATCTGCTTAAGGTGGAATCGGTTAGGCAATCCAGTCAAGGTATCGTACATAGCACGGGTCGTCAGCTGAGTTTCGAGCAGCTTTTTCGTGCTAATATCACTGAAAATATTCACATTATAGTGAGCGCCATCTTCGGTAATGATTTTACGGCTACTCTGCCAAGCAGGAAATGCGCTGCCATCAGAACGCCTTTTTAAGGTTTCCCCCTGCCAAGTCCCTCTTTGTCTTAGAGCGATTTGGCACTCGGTTTCTTCCTCAGAGCCAAGGTTTTTCGCCTCTAAAAATGCAGGCGTTTTACTGATAAGCTGCTCGGCGCTATAACCGCAAATACGGCACATAGCTTTATTAACGGCCAAAATCTGATCATCTGAGTCTGTGATATACACAGCTTCAGCACTTTCTTCGAGTGTCGTCGACAAAATATCTTTGGGAATATGGGCAAAACCATCGGAAATGGTTTCACGCATTTGATTGCGACGATTGAGCGCTTGAAATTCCACGAGCACAACGGGTTGTTGCTGAAGATAGCAGCGATAGAGGTACACTCGAGTTGGCAGTTCATTGCCGACTTGACTTAGGTGTAGCCAGTTGAATTCAACATTATTACCCGCAATGGCTTCGAGGATCATTTCCCTCGCATATTCAACACTATTGCGGCCGGAAGATTGAATTCTTGGCGAAAAATCATAGGGAGTCGCATTCACAAAGGCATCGTACTCAGTCTCAAAATAACCGAGGGTCGCTTGATTAGCGCTAATAAAGCTGAAGCCTTGAATTAAGGCTAAGGGAGTTTTGTGGGGATGTGCTTGCCAGAGCGACAGCTTTTCTTGCAGTACTGGATCATCCGTACTGAGTTTATTAAGTAAGTGTTGCCATCTGATCATCTAGGATACTCCCTTGTGACGCATATAAGGTCACATCCTATTTGTTGGACTCCGTTGATACGAAGCGCGCCAATAGTACATCATTCTAATGAGCTTAAAAATAAACCTAATGGTTGTTTCACTCAAATAGAAACTCAAAAAGTGTAGCTTAAGACTTGTATTTAAGCATATTTTTTAAGAACACCTGCTGCATATTTCAAACTTTGGCAGATTTTATGCTATGTTTTTCGCATCGTGTTTGAGTTGGCTGTTATCGTTCATCCATCCGATGACCAAATAAAGGAGGTAGGAAATGGCGCATTTATCTAAGGTGCTCATCTCTAAAATGTTGATGTCGTTCATACTGATTTCCAGCATTCATCTTGCTGTGGCTAATGCCGCCGATGCGCCAAAGCCAAAATTAACCCTAGAGCAAAGAGCTGATAAGGCCCGTATAGACTCCCAGCGATTAGAGCTGGCCCAATTAGAGAAGGCGCGCCAAGCCGCCAAGGAGACAGCAGAGCGAGAAGATAAAATCAAACAGCAGTCCCAAACCCATGATTGGGAGGCTCAGCAAAAACTCAAGGCACAGAAACAGTTCGACGAGAGGGAAAGTCGCGAGCAAAAATATTTACGGGAAGCAAAAGAAGCCGCAGCAAAAGAGCGTAAAATCCCAAAGCCTTAAGCGGGCTATCGACACAGTCGATTTCAGCTAGGCAGTGCTAGCCTTATTTGTTGGCATTGCGACTACTCTCATTAATTGCACCTTACTATCCCTAGGAATTGTTGTTGAATATCTGCCCCTTATGCCACGGCACAGAATTACTCGCTTATCATCAGGATAAAAAGCGCGACTATCGCCAATGCCAAACCTGCCAATTGGTTAGCGTGCCTCCTGAGTTTTATCTCTCGGCCGAGGAAGAAAAAGCCGAGTACGATAAGCACGAGAACCATGCCGATGATCTGGGTTATCAAACCTTTTTAAATCGCACACTCGAGCCACTACTTAGCCGTGTTAGCACTTTGGCCCAAGGGCTCGATTTTGGCTGCGGCGAAGGCAAAGCCTTGAGCTTGATGGCAAAGGCGCGGGGTTATCAAATCGATAATTACGACCTTTATTACGCTAATAACCCCGCAACCTTAGTCCGCCAATACGACTTTATTACCTTAACCGAAGTTATAGAGCATGTGAGCGATGCCGCAGGTTTGCTTGCCCAACTCGATAGCCTATTAAAACCCAAGGGCATTTTGGCTGTGATGACTAAACGCGTACAAAATCAAACCGCATTTGCCAGTTGGCACTATAAAAATGACCCTACCCATATCAATTTTTACGCCGAAGCGACCTTCGAATGGCTCGCCCAGCATTATGGCTGGCGATTAGAAATCATCGATAAAGACGTCGTATTCTTTTATAAAGAGATGTATAAAGTTGAGAAAAGTAATGCAACCCCCTAATTTATATGTCTAATTCGATTAAATAAATTCCCATAAGTGCATATGCGAGCGGTATAAAACCAAAGGATTAACACCTCTGCTAAGTGTCAGGATGAAGGATAAATACAATGGACGTTAAGACCTATCTACAGGCATTGAGCGCGCTCTACGCCAACGTGAATCAAACATTCGCATTGAATAATGGCTTATCCAACTCAGCCTTAGATGAAGCTGAAAAACAATTAGGTTTTACACTTGCTCCCCCGCTCAGGGAGCTTTGGGGATTCGCTAATGGTGGCAACGAGTGGAGCACGGTATTTGCCCGAAAAGATTACTTTTGCCGGTATGATTTTTTGTCATTAGCCTCGTCACTTAAATATCGTGACCGAATGAAAAAACAGGCTCAGCACTATGTGAATTACCACGAGCCAGAAGTTCGGGATCCTAAAATTCAATCCGGATGGTACCAAGAAGGTTGGTTGCCCTTCGCTCAATTTGGGGGTGGCACATTACTCTTGATTGCGGATCATTCTCCCTCAGCACTAGGCCAAATGGGGCAAGTGATCGCATACACCCATGACCCCGATATGATGGACTTTATTTGTCCAAACCTAAGCCAATTTTTTGAGCAATCCTTAGCGCAAATCAGGTTATATCCAGATGAATTAATTGAGGACTAAGAATAATGAAAATGAACGTCCACTACTCGATAAACCTAGTAAACCTATGATTAAAGTTGAACTTCAGGGCAACATGAAGTGAGGTATGATGTGAAAAGCTACCCTAAAAAAGACAGAGACCAAGCACTAAACGCATTGCAGAGATTGGCTGAAAATGACGAACAGTTAACTGAGCCTCAAGTCGCCAAACTCGCTATCCTAAAGCAGGGTGTAAAAGAGAGTCGTCATCTCACCGCTAACGAATGGATTAATCGCATCAGCTACATAGAAAATGATTTAACCCAATTAGCCATAATCCAACGGGTGGCCTTTAATCACTTCGATGAGTTTATAAACTGCCTGACATTAGCGGGGCGCTTTGGGTGTTTAACGCGATTAGTGCGGGGTGGGGATTATTCGGGGACGGATAGCCTGCACATTTGGCCCTTGTTGGCGGCACTAGCCATACATGATCTACCCACTATTACAGCCTATAAACAGCGATTTGTGCCGCCTTTTTTAACGGGACATAAGGTGACACTCTTGGCCTGCAATGCCGTATATGCCATTTTAGGTGTCACAGCCGTTACAGATAAGTTACGCCATCAACTTACAAACCTAAAAGACTCGAAATACAGCATGGCGATGCTGCGCAGCCTAGCCGCCATAATCAATCAGGATATGACCTCGTTTATCGACAATATCGCCATTATGGTCAAGTCTAATCGCCTGCAGCAGGAGTTCTCGCCACTGGAAAAATGTTACTGCGTTAACGCCCATGGTTTAGTCAATCTGTGGCGGTTCCATACGGCCAATGCGCCACTCCCCCCACTTGATTTTCCCTTACCATGGCAGCATAAATTACACGGATTTTTTACTACGGGTCACGAGTCCATTGGGATATCTTTCGATCCCTTAGCTGAGCGAGAGTTAAATGATCTGCCAATTGATTCAAATACGCTGGCGCTAATCCATTCATTAACAGCACATTCTCACAGAAATGGCCACGAATAACCCAAACAAAATTAACCAGTTAAAATGAGATTGTGATTTAGTTTCTATTTAAGGAGGATCGTTCTGGCTCATTTCTGGATACACACGTCCTAAAAATGAGTTGGACTTGAAATCATGCACGAGAGATATCGAAAAATAATTAATCAACGCCAGTTAGTCTCAGTGATGAATAAAACTAAGTGGCGCGAGCTTTGTAATGATTTTGAAGCGCTTCATTTTCTATCTATTAGCGTAAGGTACAAACTGATTTCATCAGATGATATTTTGGGATTTAGTGCCGTTTGGTTGAACGAGATCTATGAAGAAAGTTCAGGTATCGAGTGGCTAGACTTTAATCCAATAGTTTCCGAGTATCGTGGTCGTTTAGTTGCACCTCAGGAGACTGATAGGAGCTGTGAAATTCTTACCATTCTAAATAGACACGGCATTAAATACTCGATTGAAGGCTCTTGTTTTCGGGTGTGGGGCTATATAAGCCAAGATACAACCCCAGTATTTACATAAAAAAACCTTTTAGAGTGGCGCCTAGCGTTTAGTATTGTGGGGCAAATTTCGCTGGCGAATACACTCTTTGTTGCTAGAGGGCTGAGTGCCTGCAAAGCACGCTACTCGAGTCGCAGCATATCAGTTGCCCTTAGGTGCCTGAGCACGGTCGAACATGCCATAGTCACGAACAACTTCGGCAACCCGCAGGCGATAATCGGCGAATAATTGTTCGCGTCCTTGAGTTTGTGCCTCCCGGTGATATATCTGTTGTCGCCAAGCTTGTACCGCAGCCTCATTCTCCCAGAATGACAGCGATAATAAGCGTTCGGGATTGACCATACTCTGAAACCGTTCGATTGAAATAAATCCTTCAATGTTACTCAGGCTCGATTTCAGGTCGGCGGCTATCTCTAAATACCTTTCTTGGCAGCCGAGATTCGGCACGACTTCAAAAATAACGACCATCATAGTTTTGTCTCCGCAGCTCTTTGATAGGTCTTTGCTATCGGCTTTAGGAAACTGCGTTTTTCACTCAAAATAAATTCTCCTTGCTTGGCCAGCTGAAAATTTGCCTTGCCTGCGGCTTCTGTCTTCAGTTTGTCTCTATAGCGTTCATAGTGGGCCAGACTATCGAAGCTAATGAGACCATATGCAGTGTCATTGGTGCCTTCGTGTGGCAGAAAGTAGCCAAGGAGTTCGCCGCCGTAGGCTGGAATAATATCGCCCCAGTTTTCAGCATATTGGGCAAATTGTTCCAATTTGAACGGATCTATTTTGTATTCGATAAAACAGGTAATTTTCATAGTGTTTGGCGCCATTGACTAGTGTGCTAAAGGTTTTAGTTGCATTGTAATTACCTGAAAACTTAATGCTTCGATGATTATCGAACTGTTCCCGAATGAGATTACAAGCATGGAACCTAACATTGCCTTTATTGCCAACTTGATTGGTGACGCCGCCCGCTCACGTATGTTGATTGCTCTTATGGGCGGACAGGCATTGACGGCGACAGAACTGGCTCTTGAAGCTGATATCACACCGCAGACTGCCAGCAGCCATTTAACTAAGTTGGTTGAAGGCGAACTATTGCTCGTGCGTAAGCAGGGGAGGCATAAGTATTTTCAGCTGCAGAGCCGCCAAGTGGCCGAACTGTTGGAAAGTCTGCTCAATATGAGCGCGGCCATTGCGAGCCCTAAGGTAATCCATGGACCAGCGGACCCTAGATTGAGACTGGCTCGCGTTTGCTATGACCATCTCGCGGGTGAATTGGGGGTTGCGCTTTACGACAGCTTAAGTCGGCAGAATTTGATCGCCCATGAGGGGAGCGACACAAACATCACCGCCGCAGGGATGACCTTTTTTGCTAAACGTGGTGTGGAGCTCTCGTTGCTGGGCATCACGGATGGGGAAATAGATGGTTTAAGCTATGTGCCGAAAAGTTGTCAATCTCGCCGCCCTTTGTGTAAGTCATGCCTCGATTGGAGCGAACGCCGTAGTCATCTTGCGGGTGTTCTAGGTCAATGGATCCTTAAGGATATTTTAGCTAAAGGCTGGGCAGAGAAAGCCCTCGACACCCGTGCCCTACAATTTTCAAGCCGAGGGTTAAAATCCTTTCGTGTTGACTATGGCATCGCGACAAAATAGACAATCTAAATTGGTCTATTTTACCAATGATACATAGCGTCTTGGCCTTGTTTAACAGAGCGCCGCCAGTCCGATGTTTTTTAATACTTTTTGTTTTCTATAGTTCTAGTGGATGTTAGAACTATCGACTTTAAAGTTTTCTCATTTCGTCTTAATTGTTTAATCAAAGTCGTGGGGCTTCACCCCACACCCGACCAAGGAGGACTGCTCGTCCTATCCTCCTTGGATTCTCTATTACGCCCCCAACGGAGTTGAAAGCCCCTTGTGCTCATGGCCAAATTTGCTATCGCTTCCGAAGGATGCGTCCCTGCACCTGCGAAAGCTAGTCGG
>NZ_JAMTCC010000068.1:0-10825 GCF_025370265.1 Shewanella septentrionalis
CAAGACAGTGGTTTGAGCAAACAAATTTATACGATCAACGCCCTGTCCAAAGAATGGGTCACGCTCAAAGACGAAAGCGGCAAACAGCACAGCGTTAAAGCCAGTGCATTGCACCATGCGCCGCTCAATCATGGTTACGCCACCACGCCAAGCAATGCCAGCCCTAATGCAAGTCACCACATCGTCAACATTAAAGCCTATAGCGCCTCAAAAGAGTGGTTACATGACACCCTGACACAAGGAATCAAACACATTGATATATTCACCGACAAGGCACAACAATTTGATGACCGATTAGAAAAAAGTGAGGTGAAACCATCCAGTATTTCGCGCATCATGCAAGCCGCTGACATGCCAGAAAAGTTCGTGAATAGCCAAACCACTGCCCTGCTCACCCAAGATGTGACCGCAGCACTGAATGCCATTGGTGCCCAGCATCAAGACAAAGGGCTTATTCACAATGCCGTGGACTTTGCCATCCAGCACATTAGCGAGAAAGAAGCCGGTTACTCACAAAAAGAGCTGATTGTTAATGCGATCAAGTACGCATTTGAGGAAAAAGGCACCAGCATTACCCAACATGAAATCATCAACACCCTGCAACACATGGCCACGAACAGCACGGATAAAGGCGCGCCCTCACTCCTGAGCGCCGAATACCACGACGGCACCCGCTGGACAACCCAAGCCGCTATCGATACCGAAGTGCGTATTTTAGACAGACTGCAAGCGGGCAAAGACCAACTTGCGCCCCTTACCAGCGTTGAACACGCCACGCAGGTACTCAGTCAAAATCAAAGCCTGACCGATGGCCAAAAAGACGCGACCTTGCTTATCACCACCACCAAAGACCGATTTGTAGGTGTTCAAGGGTTAGCGGGTACGGGTAAATCGACCATGCTTGAAACGGGTATCGATCTCGTTAAACAAAGCGAATCCATTCTCAACACACAACCCGATAAGACACCGACACAATTCATAGGTCTAGCGCCGACACACGCCGCCGTTAACGAACTCAAAGACAAGAACGTCGAAAGCCAAACGGTGCAATCACTCCTAAGCAACTTTTTAAGCCAAGATGCGAAACCGGACCAATACGCCAACACCGTGTTCTTGCTCGATGAATCCTCGATGACCAGTAACGCCCAAATGGATAAATTTACCCATTTGATTGAGACAACAGGCGCGCGCGCCGTGTTCTTGGGTGACACTAAACAGTTAACGTCCCAAGAAGCGGGTAAACCTTTTGAACTCGCGTTAAACAAAGGCGCAATCAATAGCGTCACCATGAAAGACATTGTGCGCCAACAGAACAGCACGCTACTGAGTGCAGTACACAATATTGTCGATCGCCAAGGCGAAAGCGCTATTGATAAAATTCAGCAACAATTACCCTTTGACCAATACACCGCGCCCACCGCGAACGACGCGGTAACGCCCGAAAAGCAGGCTACCGCTAACATCAATCAAAGCTTGAATATCATTTCAACTTTGCAGCCGCTAACTGATAACCCAAAGAAAAACCAGCAACTTGCGACCGAAGCCCTGCCCGCCACTGTGGCACTGGAATACTTGGCCAGAACACCTAAAGCGCGTGAAAATACCCTTATCATTGCGTACACCAACAAAGAACGCGACGACATTACCCACGAAATTCGCCAAGGGTTACAGCAACAAAAAAGCCTCAGTACCGAGCAATTCACCGTGCCGCGATTACGCGGAGTTCATGCCAGCAAGGCGGAACTGGCGACCATGTTGCCCTATCAGCAGGGGTTAATCCTGACGACCGGTAAAGACAGTTATTTTGAAATTATGAAGGTTGATAAGCTCAATAACATGCTCACCCTCGCGGATATGAAAACCGGCGAGGAAAAGCATTTCTTCCCCAAAAATCATGGTCACAAATTCACGAACCTTTGGGCTAAGAGTGAGCAACCTCTCGCAGAAGGCGACAGTATCATGCTCCGCAAAAGCGATATTGACCGTGAAATGCAGGGCAACAAAACCTATACCGTTAGCAGCATTGACGATAAACAAATGCAGCTCAAATCCACGGATAACCACACATTAACGCTCTCAACCAAAGATTTGAAAGATGCTCATTGGGATTACGCATACACCCGCACCGCCGATATGGCGCAAGGGGCAACCTATGAGAATGTCATTACCGCGATTAAGGGCCAAGGTGCATTAACTAACGTAAGGCGCGCGTATATCGATATCACCCGTGCCAGTAAGCACGTAAAAATCATCACCGATAACCCGCAAAAAATGATGCTCTCATGGGTCAATAACGATCCCAATAAAGTCTCTGCACTTGAGACAAGAGATAACTATTACCCTGAACATACCCCGCTATTTAATGACAAACCCTTGCCGCAGGAAAACCCAAAGTACCTCGATGTGAATGGATATGTGGATCTAAAACGGATGGCCACCGAGCTAAATGCCAAGCTTCCAGCCTACAGTGAATCACTTGCAACGCAGCTTTTAGGTGAGCCGAACCGCGATAAATCAGACAAAGATAACCTGACATTTGGCAAAGAGGGGAGCCTGACATTGACCACAACGGGCCAATATCGTGGCTATTTTAAAGACTGGAAAACCGGCGATAAAGGCACCTTAATTAACCTGATTATGGTCGCTGAAAAATGCAGTTATAAAGATGCACTTTATAAAGCCGATAAAATGATGAACGAACCCGATAAATATAATCTGGTAAAAAACCCACAGCATGATGAATTAACACATGCCATTCCGGTTAAGCAAAGTCAATTAGAAGCGCGCGCGAAGCAATACTTTAATGAAGCGAAACCTATCGAAAACTCACTCGCACAGACGTATTTAAACAAGCAAGGCATCGACGTTAAGCAGCATGAAAACTTACGTTTTCACGATGCCGTTTATTCGTCAGAAAAACGCGGGACCTTCCCCGCATTAATTGCGAACATCACCAATGATAAGGATGAGACCAAGGCAGTAGAAATTACTTACCTTGATAAATCCAGCGGTGACATTGCAGCGCTTAAAATAAACAAGCGCATACTCGGCTCTAAATCGGGGAACAGCACGACGATCAACAAAGGCAATAATTCAGACTATAGCATTGTCGCTGTCGGTGTAGAGAACGCGCTTAAGATAAATGCTGATAATAAAAACGGGGCTGACATTATTGCGCTAAACAATAATAATGACACCAAAACATTCAATACAAATGAATTGCGCGAAAACGTGATAGTGGTACTTGATACTAATAACTCACAAGACACTGCAAAACTGGCTAATGACCTTACAGAAAAATTCAGCAAGGAGAATATACATGCGGTTATTATTGAACCCAATCTGATACCTGACGGCTTAAACAAAGTCGAAACGACAAAGCAATTAGTCAACGAAGCGATCTATAACATAACAACAAAAGACAATACCCTATCTAAAGCCATTCAATCATTGAGTCATGATATTGCAGGCACAAAAAATATCACGATGAAAGATGACAGCACTAACGTAACGACGAATAAAATAAAGCACGATGAACACTATCAACATTTAGCAATGGATAGCCACCGTTCAACGACGAAAGAATACTCCCCCAACATCGACAATCCTAAATTGGATATTGGTGAAAAAACAATGTAAATAAAAATGGAGGTGTTAACCTCCTTTTTTAATTGTCGCACGATATATTTCTAATTTTTATCACCCTCCAATATTTGTTGTGTTCTTTCCTCAGCCTTAGCCATTAACCTTTTATATGAGGGAACAACATCAGGCTCTTTCATATTATTATTGTATTGTTCTTCGTTGAAATTTTGATAGTAGTTGATAGAGGTTTGATGATGGATTTTTATCACATTACCAAGAAGAACTTCGAGCAATTCCCTTGTTGAAATCCCCTCATCTTCGTCACTTGAATGCTCAATGACCCGCAGAGCAAACAAGGTTAACTCCCTCATTGCATCAGCATCACTCGCCAGATTTTTAGCCCCTTTGTAATCTTGGACTTTTGAATATAGATCAGGAGGACACGCTACTTGGATCACTTTATTTCTAGCCATTATTCATACCTCAATAGGAAAAAAACTACGATACAACGGCAATACACAATGATTCTTCACAATAAAGAGTGTAGCTCACATGTATTGCGCTCTATTTCCAAGTATTTCACGAGTAATACACCAAAACAATAATTAATTTTAAAACAGTGACTTATAAAACCCGCCAATTTGCAATACAAGTGAAATACACACCTCTACAACCCAACGTGAATAGGGTTCTAATACACATGCACCTGACAAGCGATACGCGAGAAATACACTTTATGGTAAATTTCAAACGAATTTTTAAAAAATAATTTTTATTTAAAACTTAAATTACGCACTTTAAATTCAATCACTTACACCACAAACAACCATGAGAATTGATTTATCAATTCTTGCGTGGGGTGTGGAGAATATAGGACGTACCAAGGTGGCATTTTCGCATTAATTTTACGTGTTCAGTTATTTCCGCTCAGGGTAAGTATATCAGCAACTTAGAACCCTTTGAAGGGGCTGGGGTTGTGTAAAAAAGTGGTCCCACGCAACCAATTTTCGGGCAAAAAACCTCTTTAAGGTGGCATTTTTGTGTCATTTTCTGCAAAAACGTAAGATCTTTGAGTGGCGTGAAGTGTGGACAATGCAAAACGAGTTAAGGTGGCATTTTTGCATTAATTTTTTACAGGTATATATTTAAAACTAAACCAATTACATCAAACACATATAACATGCATAAATAATAAAAGTTGTGCGAAAAAGTAGTTTCCCGCAACCGAATTTACAGGCAAAACTTCTCTTAAGGTGGCAATTTTTCCTCAAAAAATACTGGATTTTTTAGCGGCGTGAAGTGTGGATGATACAGGGTGGGTCACGGTGGCACTTTCTCGTTAATTACTTACAGGATGCCACCACTTTAAAACATTAAATATCAATAGCTTAAAGCCAGCCAAAAGGATGCTAGTTATGCAAAAAAGTAGTTTTACGCAACCAAACCTCAGGCAAATGAATGCTAAAGAGGCATTTTCAGACGATTAGACTAGTAGTAGATTGATCCCCTTTTTATTGCTCTCTGCATCATAGAAATGAGGTGTGCGATATGAGCTATCTAAGCTATTATTGCCGAAATTTTTTATCCGGCAGAAATAATGGTACGCAAATCAAAAGCTATTTTTAAGCTAGAAGAGCATATAAATGATTGGGTTAAGTCTCAGTTTAAATCCTTACATCTTGAGAATCAGGTGGATTTTTATACAGAATCAGCTATCCCTGACTATTTAAAAGAAGCATTAAAAGGTAGAGCGAAAACAGCGAAGAAAACAAATTTTGGTAAGCCAGATTTCAGTGTTGATAAATATAAAATCCCTGTGTTGATTGAAAATAAACTAGGCCGTAACAAACTGATTAGTGAAGTTAAAGACGGGGTTAAATTTGACGGGAAAGCGATTTCAGATTTTGCAGTTAATGGCGCATTGTACTATGCAACAGGTATTATTGCGTCAGGGAAATATAGTGAAGCAATAGCGGTAGGGATTGCTGGTGATTCAGAGGATAATCTAGAGCTAAACGTTTACTACGTGTATGGTTCAGGTGAAACCTCATTCAAGTTATTAAGCGAAGTAAAGACACTTGATTTTCTTGAAAATGAACAAACCTTCGACGCACTATATGCTGATGCGGTTTTAACAGAAGATGAAAAACACGAGATTTTAATTACGTCTCAAGCGGCATTGCAGAAGTATGCCAAAAGTTTAAACAGGCTCATGCACAACCATAATATCACAGCACCACAACGGGTTTTGTACGTATCAGGTATGCTATTATCGATGCAAGATGTGATTAAAAATGGGAAAAAAATTCAAGACGGTTTGACACCAGACGATCTAAAAGGGATTCAGTCAGAAACCCGCAGGGATGGGGTTTTGATTGATAATCAAATCTCGGAATTTTTAGAAGCAAGAAACATTCCAGCGGATAAACAATCGTTGATGTTGTCAAGCTTTAGTGAGATATCTAAAGATAAGCAGCGGGATGAAAAGATAGAGGTGGATAAAGAAGTTTCTAAACTATTGCAGCAACATCATAGTACAAACAAACAAATTTTCACCTTTATCTATCATAATATTTTCTTATCTATCGATGCCATGGCTGGACATCTCGATATTATGGGCGAGATGTATTCAGAGTTTCTAAAATATGCTCTGGGTGATGGAAAAGAGATCGGAATTGTTTTAACTCCTCCATACATTACAAAAATGATGGCGACCATACTAAATGTTAATCAAAACAGTAAGGTAATGGACTTAGCAACTGGTTCCGCAGGATTCTTGATTTCAGCAATGGAATTGATGATCCAAGATGCCATATCCACAAATGGTAAGCAAACAACAGCAGCAATCAATAAAATTGAAAAAATAAAAAAAGAGCAGTTGCTTGGCGTTGAATTAAACGCTGAAATGTTTACTTTAGCTGCAACGAATATGATTTTACGAGGTGATGGTAGTGCCAAGATTGAAAAAGGCAATGCTTTTAATCGACCTGAAAAAATTTATCGCGACTTTAAAGCCGATAAAATCCTACTCAACCCACCATTTAGCTTTAAAGAGAATGGCATGCCTTTTATTTCATTTGGATTAGACCAAATGGAAAGGGGCGGGCTGGGCTCAATCATAATTCAAGATTCGGCAGGCTCAGGGAAAGCGGTAACAACAAATAAATCCTTGTTAAAAAAACATACGCTTCTAGCCAGTATCAAAATGCCAGTTGATTTATTTCAGCCCATGGCTGGTGTGCAAACAAGCATCTATGTTTTTGAAGCTCATTTACCGCATGATTTTGGAAAAACAGTTAAGTTCATAGACTTTAGAAATGATGGTTATAAGCGAACTATTCGTTCTCTACAAGAAATTGATGAACCAACAAAACGATACAGTGACATAATAAAACTCTATAAAGCTGGCAGGAGTGCACAATTAGAAGCTGACTGGAATGTTGACAATGTTTATGTTGAGGATTTTATTACAGCAAGTGGAGCTGATTGGAATTTTGATCAGCACAAGGTTATTGATGCGAAACCAACCTTTGATGATTTCCGTAAGACAGTAGCTGATTATTTATCTTGGGAAGTTGAGCAATTGATAAAAAATGATTGTTCGCTGGGAAAGTAGATAGCCACTCTATGCAAGAGAAATTAACAAAATTAGAAATTAATTTTGGTGTAGAGTGGCGTGAATTCTGTTTGGAAGAGTTGTTTCTCATTGAACCAACAAAGAGCTATAAAATCAATAACAACTTAATTATAGCTGAATGTGGAACTGTGCCGTTGATTTCAAATTCATCTGAAAATAATGGTGTAATGGGGTATTCAACAATGCCTCCTAATAACATCGGTAATTCAATAACATGCTCTGATACAACAGTTGGAGCAGATACTATGTTTTATCAAAAAAATGATTTTATTGGGTACTCTCATGTTCAGAACTTTAAACCAAAAAGTATATTTAAAAAATTCAATGAGGATATAGCTTGTTATATTATAACATTGTGTAGAAAAGCTACAAATGGTCAATATAGCTATGGAGCAAAGTTTAATAGGGATGCAATGAATTCTACTAGAATATGTCTTCCTGTTTATGGTGATGAAATTGCATTTGATTACATAGAGAATTTTGTCGCCATGCTCAAGAATGAGCGTGTCGCTACACTCAAGAGTGAGCGCGTCGTCACGCTCAAGCGATATTTGAAGGTGACAGGACTTGATAATTACCAATTAACATCAGAAGAACAACATCTGTTAGATAACATTGATGATTTAGAATCTATATATGGTTTTGAATGGAAGAAATATCGTTTAGATAAATTGTTTGGTGCAACTATGCGTGGGCGCCGTCTTAAATCGGTTGACCGTGTAACAGGAGTTCTCCCCTTCGTCACCGCAGGAGAGGCAAATATGGGTATTTCTGCATGGATAAGCAATGATGTAACTGTTTTTCAAAGTAATACTATAACAATAGATATGTTTGGTTCGGCTAAGTATCGTGGATATTCATATGGGGCAGATGATCATGTTGCCGTCGTAAATACAAAGCATTTACCTGAAGAAGTAGTTTTGTACATAACTTCTGCTATCCACAAGTCAGCTTGCGCAGGTCAATTCGATTATTCAAGAAACTTTTACGCATCAGATGCAGATGAGTTAATAATAAATCTGCCAGTAACCATTAAGAACAATTCTCAAGAAATAGCTTACGAGTTAATGACGAATTATGTATCACTTATGAAAAAATTGGTCATTAAAGATGTGGTTTTATTCGCCGATAGAGAAATAAAGCTTACTGCTGAATTATCAAAAGTGCATTAAATATAGTCAAAATGCTTTCAACAGGAAAAGACAACTAAATCAAAAGATTACAACAAATATCACAAAAGCCATCCATAAATCCAAACGCCCCTTCTTAGGGGCACTTTTCCAGATATACTCATTTTTGCTAATAATTCAATACTTCAGATATTGCTCCCACACTTCGAGATTTTCTTATCTAAAAAGTACAGCAACCTCGTAAATCGCTTATAGGTCAAACTAATAGCATAATTTTCAGTCTATCTCTTCGAATGAAATAGTTCACGATCCCTAAATCGTTGTATCGCGCGAAGCTCCTCTTTAGTTAAAGAGGGTGGTGTCTGTAATGGTTTAACCTGCTTCACTTTTTTCACAGCTTTGGGCTTTGGCTTCGCTGTTGGTTTTCTTTCTGGCAGACGCTTTTGCTTTACTTTTACGGCTGGCGTGGGAGCCTCATTAGTTTGCGGTATATAGGGCTTGAGTGGCTCTGACTGAGTGAAAATGCCTTTGAAGACAGCCCCAATAACCTCAGCGGCATGCTCTACGCTATCATCCCCAACATGGGTATATCGTAACGTCATTGTGACTTTTTTATGCCCCAGTAAAGAGGCCACCATCGGAATACTGCATCCGTCCATGACTGCATAGCTTGCAAAGGTATGCCGTAAATCGTGCAATCTTACATCTTCAATCCCTATCTGTTTTCGCAACCTTAGCCATAGCGACTGTACCAATGAAGTGGAAGCGCCCTGTTTCATCGGAAAAAGTTCTGTATTGGCCTTACAGTGATAGCGACTTAATATGTCAACTGCGGCTTGACCGATATAAAGCACTTTTGCCCCCGTTTTACTGTCGGGTAAATGCAATTCATTGCCGCGAACGTACTCCCCTTTTAAAAAAGTGATTTCCGATAATCGGCAACCTGTTAGCAGTAAAAGCCGCAAAACATCAGCACATTGAGCAATACTGCCGCCGACCTTTTCATATTCATCAAGCGCCACAGATAAACGCTGCATTTCAGCAACACTCAAAAAGCGATTTAATACCCGCCTTTTGTTTTGCCGAATACCAATGCAGGGGTTCGTCAGGCAATGCCCCTGCCTCAATGCTAACTTGAAGACGGATTGCAATGTATCAAGGTTACGGTTAGCGGCACCTTTGCGCGTTTTACTAATCTCATCAAACCATGCTTGTACCATCCTATGGTTAATCATGTGCAACGGGTAACGACCAAAATGAGCTAACAAGCGTCTATTCAGCGCGGGCAAGACTGACCGTTTTGTACTGGGTTTCCAGTGTTCAAAAATCATCGGCTTCCATGTTTGTTCAACAAACACATCAAAACGAGGCGAAGCACTCATGCTCGGCTGAGTGTGCTCCTCTCGCCATGCTTGAAGTTGTCCTGTTGCTTTCTCCCGTGCCGCTTTAACCGTTAGCGCACTAACAGGCGCAAGAATCCGTGTGCGTGTCCGATTATCAATAAGGCGGCTAATAACGTACTGCATCGGTTTATCGGGCATCACTTTAACGCCAAGGCCATGACAGAGACTGTCTTGAATGGTGTAGGCGCGTGTTTGACGGGCTAATGACCGAATAAACACTTGTGTTAATTTCACTGTTTTCATCGTTGCATCTCCCCTGCAATGAGTTGAGAAACGACATTTGCCGCCTGTTGAACATCACGTTTAGCAAGGTGTGTGTACTTTAAGGTTGTTTCAGGTAAGGCGTGCCCTAATAAGCGGCCAATCGTGAGGATGTTGATATTGTGCTTTACTGCGATACTGGCGTAGGTGTGGCGTAAGTCATGGATGCGAACATCATTAAGATGAATTGTCTCGCGAAATGGCCGCCAAAATCGGTCTAAACAAGCAGGGGTAAACGGCTGTGAAGGTGATTGATGCCAAAATAGATGCTCGCTGACTTGTGGCCAATCACTCAGCAACTCCCGCGCAAAGGAAGATAGAAACACCGTTTTAGCGCCTGTTTTACTGTCGGGCAAATACCAATGCCCTTGCCGATAATCAGCCCATTTGACGGAGCACACTTCGTTACAGCGACAACCCGTTAAGATTAATAACCGTAAAACCATCACCGCAACGGGTGACGCTTTTTCGTGGTTATCTAAAGCCAACCATAGCCGCTTGAGTTCTTCCTCAGATAAATAACGCTCACTGTGCGTAGATTTATACCGCTTAAAGCCTTTGCAAGGGTTACTTTGCGCTGGACGATACTCATACACTTCGGCTTGCTGCATCATTACCGACAACAACGGCAACAAGCGATTAGCCATGCCTTTCGAGGCATGCATACCATCAAACCACTGCTCTATGTGTTGTCGTGTCAACGCTGCAAGCGGAACATCACCCAACACAGGGGCGATATGCCGCGTAAAACCACGCTGGCTATTGAGTAATGTTGAGGGCTTCCAATGACGGGCATATCTTGGAAAAAA
>NZ_JAMTCC010000069.1:0-9922 GCF_025370265.1 Shewanella septentrionalis
TGTATCACAAAAGGTGCGTAATGCGTTTAGAATTAACTCTCAAGAACATGTTGGATAAAATTGAATCTTTAGATTGGAAGTGGGATGTATATATACCTTCTAATAAAGAAATTAATGACTCGATATTATGTCTTATACTTGACGATGACACAGAAGAAGATCGTGGTAGTGATGATGAACCAATTTACCCAACATCTATTGGTTATAAAAGCTTCTTAAGTGTGTCAGATTTGCAAAGTATTAAGAGTAATTTGCTGCAACAAAATTCTGAAGCTGGGTTAAATGAATTAATTAGTGCAGCAAAATATTATTATGAAAATGATGCTTTTATTAATATTAACCGCTAACCAATAAAAGCTGTCGGATGCTCCGGGCTAATGCGCACATTAAGGGTTACTCATAAGTGTATAACCCTATTCCTTGGGAAGAACGACTGTCACCACACAGCCCTGTTGCCAAGGCAGTAAAGCTTGCGTGGATTGCTGACAGTTTTCGATTTGAATGCTGCCGTGATGGCGGGTGACCACATCCTTACAGATGGCTAAGCCAAGCCCTAATCCCGCATCTTTGGTTGAGGCAAAAGATGCCATCAACTCACTCGCCTGCCCCTGTAGCCCTTCGCCATTATCAATAACTAACACTTTGATTTCATTTGGATTATAATAGATATCGATCCATAATTGACGCACACGATTATCGCCGCAGGTTTCTAACGCATCTAAGCTATTTTTTACTAAATTGACCCACATTTGGCTTAAACCAACGCTATCGCCCATCAGTTCAAAGGGCTCACCCTGCACTCGCACATTCACTTGCACATTGGCGCGGTCTAGCTCGCGCCGCAACAGAGCTAAAGCTTCTTTCACCACTGGCACTATATCTAAAGGTTCGGCCTTGGCCTGACGCCGCTTGAGTAAACCGCGAATACGATGCACAACCGCTCCAGCGCGAATCGACTGCGCATTAATTTTACCGAGTACATCATAGAGTTCCGGATTATCTTGCCCAAGCCTTTCCAATTGCAGCATGGCGCCTTCGCTGTATTGGGTAATCGCCGCTATGGGTTGATTGAGTTCGTGCGCAAGACCCGCGCCAATTTCCCCCAGAATTGCCGCACTTTGCAGCCGCTCAAGCTGCAATGCCTTGTCCTTTAATTGGCGCTCAGTGCTGACTAAAAACTCACTTTTCTGGCGAAATTTATATTCAAGCCACAGGTGATAAATGGTGGAAATAATGAAAATTAACAACAGTGCGCCGCCCCACTCTTTATTTTTTGCCATCCATTTATATACGGTTTGATAGAGTGGCGGCGATGCACCTTGCAGTTGCAACTCCTTAAATAACTCAATCACTTTCAACTGACTCACGGGTGCAGTCCAGCCCAAGGTATCGGCGGTAATGGCAGCGACATGGTCGGCGGGTAAATCGAATAAGGCGCGGGTAATTTGCATGGTGATCCGTGGCGAAACCGTATCCGCTGCGGCGAATGACCAGTTGGGGTATAACTGAGTGCTGACCTCGCAATCATATCCTGAAGGGTTAGTCGGATGGATCACCCGATAATCGGCCTGATTAACGAGACCCGTTGCGATCATTTCCTCTAAGGTGCAAAAGGGGGCAATGGCGGCGTCGGCACTGCCGTCGCGCACTTGGTAAATAAGCGGTTCTAACGGGAAACCGAGAAAGCGCACTTGCCCAAAAAACTGTTCGGGTAAAAAGCCCATTTTATGCAGCAACCCCATAGCCGCCTGATACCCGCCTAATGCCTGCGGATCACTGGCGACCACATTGCGCCCACGCAAATCCTGCAGGGTGCGGATAGGGCTATCAGCGCGGACAATAATGGTCGCGCCTATGGTAAAAGTACTGCCCTGATGCTTGCGGCTTTTCATTGTCGCGAGCCAAGACAGCGGGAAGTTATTGCTTAGATGCAGATATTGCCCAGGATTAGTGACGATAAACTGCAAATCATGCTCAAGTAACTGGCTACGCATGCCATTAAAATCCACTGGCACGACTTCAAAATGACTATTAGGCACTTGCTCAGTCAGGTAATCCATCATAGGTTGCCAACGCTGCTTGGCTTGTAACACACCGTGATTTGCCAACACTCCGACTCTAAAGTGGTTCACCTGCGGCACATCATCGGCATAGGACTGACTGAGCCCAATGACACTTAGGCATAATCCCATCACTACCGCTTTACACCAAGAGCCCGTCGCCATCGCCGCTATTACCTTGCCTTATATGCTATTAAACGACTTTAACTCGCAGATAAAAATCAAGCTGTGAAATGCCGCCAAACTCTGGTTTCTGCCCTAAGATAATCGGCTAATTTAGTGATGCACCTCCCAAGACCTAGGCTTAAAATTGAGCCAAGCACCGACTCGGCTTAAGCTGATATAGCTCTCCCGCCTCCATAAGGAAATCCATGTCTACAAAATTGCCACTGTATTTAGTTGATGACGATGAAGCGATTCTGGATTCGCTGGGTTTTATGCTTGGGCAATTTGGCTACCAAGTGCAAACCTTCAACAGCGGCCGCGACTTCCTTGCGCACTGTGCATTATCACAGGCGGGCTGCGTGATTTTAGATAGTCGAATGCCAGAAATCACCGGCCAAGAAGTGCAGCAAAAACTGATCGAAACCCACAGCCCGCTAGGCGTGATATTTCTCACTGGCCACGGCGATTTACCTATGGCACTCAGCGCATTTCGTAAGGGAGCCTGCGACTTTTTTCAAAAACCCGTATCGGGTAAGGCATTAGTACAAGCGATAGAAAAAGCACAGCGTGAAAGCCAAGCGGCCTTCGAGCAGCAAAGTCTGCAGCATAAGTTTGACCAACTGACCGAGCGCGAACAGCAAGTGTTAGCCCATGTGATCCAAGGAATGACTAACAAGCAAATCTCGGAGGCGATGTTTTTATCCTTGCGCACGATTGAAGTGCACCGCGCAAAAATCATGAAGAAACTCGAAGTGAATAATATGGCAGAGCTAGTGCAACACTTAGGCAATCTACATTCAGTCTTGTAAGTCAGTGACCCATAGTCGCTAAACAATCGCGACGCCTTCTCGCCACGCATAAGGATTTAACCGTTAAACCCTTTTTACCCAGACCATTCAAGATACCGTAACTACACAGTTTTCATTCTACCTGCGACAAGCTGTCGCAGTTTGTGCATTTGGCTTTGTTAAATATCGTATCAGCCCGCACAATCACGCCATAGGTTCCTTCCTTTGTGCCCCGCAGGCGCTCAAGAAATCCACTGCTTTTTGAACCTCCACCCGAGGGTAACTATGCCCTCGGGGATTTTTTCTCCCACCCGCGAATGCCTTACTCCGAGATAACAACTAAAGTGGAAATTGAACGATCCAGTTCTAGCTCCGTCTGTAAAGCAGTTATATACTTTCCAACCGTCTCAAATAATAAGAATCATGGAAGATCGAATGTTCAAACCTTTAATATTACTCAGTTTTAGCGCCTTAGCCTTGACCTGTATGAGTGGCTGCGTTGGGCCGCTGAATTCAAAATGTGATACAAATTCCCCCTACAGCAAACAAGAATGCAATGCAGCCGACGCCGCTGTTTATGTTGCAGCCGCCATATTGGAAGGCCCAGATAAAGGTCAAACGTGTAACGATATGTCGGGCAAAGCAAAACAAGACTGCTTCGCTCAGCAACAAGCCCTGAAAGAATCATTAGAAAAACACGCTCGAAAATAGCATTAAGGAAGATGAATGAAAGCCTCCGTTTTTATTGCCGCGACCCTCGACGGCTATATCGCCACTCCCGATGGGGATATCGACTTTTTAAACCAGCATCCCAGTACAAATCCCGATGAAGACTTTGGTTATCATGCCTTTATCGACACTGTCGATGCGATAGTGATGGGACGTAAAAGCTTTGAGAAAGTCCTCTCCTTCGATTGTGATTGGCCCTATGTAAATATCCCAGTATTTGTATTAAGCCGCAGCGGTGTAACTGTACCCTCGGCGTTAAGTGAGCACGTACAAGTGCTCAATGGCGATGCAGCAAGCATTAGCGAACAACTCAAAAACCGTGGCTTTAAGCATCTCTATATCGATGGTGGCCAAACGATCCAAGGCTTTTTAGCGGCGGGGTTAATTCAGGAACTCACGCTCACTCGTATCCCCACTTTACTGGGTAAAGGCATACCCCTCTTTGGCGACTTAGCTCAAGCGCTTCAATTAATGCCAATCCACACGCAGCAATATGACAATGGCTACGTACAAACCCGCTATCGTGTTATAGACAAAACGGCTTTATAAGCCGTTTACATTCGGCAGATGGCATTGAAAGATGAAGTGATGGCTTGCCATTTTGCGGCTTGCCATCTTACTGTAGAGCCATGTAACAACAATGTTAAACAACTAGATATTATCAATGACTTACTGATTGCAAATCAAAATTCCGTTAGAATATTGCCCTCTAACAGATAGGTGAGCAATATGAGTCGTTTGCAGTCATCGAAGGGCTTTACATTAATTGAGCTGGTTGTGGTCATTATCATCCTTGGGATCTTGGCCGTCGTCGCAGCACCACGGTTTTTAAACCTAGGCCAAGATGCTCACGATGCCAGAGCCAAAACCGCATTTGCGGCCTTTACCTCTGGTGTTAAGCTTTACCACAGTTGTTGGCTTGCGGGCGGTCACTCTGGTTATATCCAAGATCTCGCCTGTTATGGTGATGGAAAAATAGATTCAACCTCCACTGGATTTCCACTCGGTATCGATACGGCAAGTAGCAGTAATGCAGGAACCCAATTACAGGGCGAGTTTTGCGGTGAGCTATGGCACAACCTAATTGGAAACAATGAATTTGTCCTAGCTAATCACTTCGACTGGCAGCAAGTGCCCAACACTGACATTGTTTATTGGTACAGTGGCGGCCCAATAACTAATCCAAATACCTTTTGCTATTTCAATTATGTCTCAGATGATCGTCGTTTAGGCAGTGAAAACTGGGATTTAAAATACTATCCCTTCGATGGCCGCACTATTGTAGGTCGATCCACACTTTCCCAATAAGCGCTTATTTTTATTGCTAAAGGAGCGCGAAAGTTCGCAAACTCCTTTGGCTTTTCTCGCTATAACTTGAATTATTGTCATCTATCCCCATATCTACTGCATCATCCACCGCATGATTTGTCATTGCGGGCCAGAGAAGAGGATTTATTGTGACCACTATCGTATCAGTACGCCGTAATAATCAAGTTGTCATCGCCGGCGATGGCCAAGTCTCCCTAGGCAATACCGTGATGAAAGGTAACGCCAAAAAAGTGCGTCGCTTATATCACAACAAGGTACTGGCTGGTTTTGCAGGCGGCACCGCCGATGCTTTCACCCTATTCGAGCGTTTTGAGGCCAAACTCGAAATGCACCAAGGCCATTTATTGCGCTCGGCCGTTGAGCTCGCCAAAGATTGGCGTACCGACCGTATGCTGCGCAAACTCGAAGCCCTGCTCGTCGTGGCCGATGCCGAAACCTCGCTGATCATTACAGGTAATGGTGATGTCGTTCAGCCAGAACACGACTTAGTCGCCATTGGTTCAGGCGGCAACTATGCCCAAGCGGCGGCCCTTGCGTTATTGCAAAATACCGAGCTGTCGGCCTTAGAAATCGCTGAAAAATCCCTGACCATTGCCGCGGATATCTGCGTATTCACCAATCAATTCAAAACGATTGAAGAACTCAATTACTAAACAGCCCGTGAGGAATATTATGTCTGAAATGACCCCCCGTGAGATTGTCCACGAGCTGGATGCACACATTATTGGCCAACAAAAGGCCAAACGTTCTGTTGCTGTAGCCCTGCGTAACCGCTGGCGCCGGATGCAACTGGACGTGGATTTTCGTCAAGAAGTCACCCCAAAAAACATCCTGATGATTGGCCCTACTGGCGTAGGTAAAACTGAAATTGCCCGCCGTTTAGCCAAGCTTGCCAACGCGCCTTTTATCAAGGTCGAAGCGACTAAATACACAGAAGTCGGTTACGTCGGTAAAGAAGTCGAGCAAATCATTCGCGACTTGACCGATATCGCCATCAAGCTGACCCGTGAACAGCAAATGGGTAAGTGCCGTCAACGCGCCGAAGAACACGCCGAAGAGCGCATTCTTGATGCCTTGCTGCCTAAACCTAAAAATGACTGGGAAAGCACAGAAACCGATTCCAGCTCAAACACCCGTCAAGTATTCCGCAAAAAACTGCGCGAAGGTCAATTAGACGACAAAGAAATCGATATTGATGTGGCACAGCCACAAATCGGCGTCGAAATCATGTCGCCACCCGGCATGGAAGAAATGACCAACCAGCTGCAAAGCCTGTTTAAAAACATGGGCCAAGTACCGGCAAAACGTCGCAAGATGAAAATCAAAGAAGCGTTCAAGCTGTTGATCGAAGAAGAAGCGGCAAAACTGGTCAATCAGGAAGATTTAAAAGAGCAAGCCATTGAATTGGTTGAGCAACACGGCATAGTGTTCCTCGACGAGATAGACAAAATCTGTAAGCGCGGCGAAACCTCAGGCCCAGACGTTTCCCGTGAAGGCGTGCAACGTGACTTACTGCCGCTGATCGAAGGCTGCACAGTCACCACTAAACACGGCATGGTAAAAACCGACCACATTCTGTTTATCGCTTCGGGCGCATTCCAGATGTCGAAACCATCGGATTTAATCCCTGAATTACAGGGTCGTTTGCCGATCCGTGTCGAGTTAGATGCGCTCTCAGCCAATGATTTTAAACGCATTTTGACCGAGCCACACGCTTCGCTGACCGAGCAATATATCGCGCTGATGAACACAGAAGGCGTGAAAGTTGAATTCAGTGAATCGGGTATCGACAGCATTGCAAAAGCCGCATGGCAAGTGAATGAGCGCACCGAAAACATCGGCGCCCGTCGTTTACACACTGTGATGGAAAAGCTGATGGAAGATATCTCCTACGAGGCATCGGAAAAATCGGGCTCCGCCTTTGTTATCGACGCCGACTATGTCAGCGCCCACTTAGATAACTTAGTCCAAGACGAAGATCTCAGCCGCTTTATCCTCTAGTGAAAACCCGCTCACCGCCAAGCCCAAACGACTTGGCGGTGAACGGCGACTCAAATACAAAAGTGTGACTCAACCGAAAAGTCGGCTCCAAACGCTAGGCAGCTCGAGCATTCCCTTTGTATCCTTAGCCGCCAGCAGTTACATTAGTCAGGTGTTAATTTAATGAGTCGTTATCCTATCCTTAGCATTTTCTTGGTAGCCAACCTATGACCACAGCAACGCCGAGTGTCACCGATCTTAAACTGAAACGTAAATCACGCATTCTAGAAGTCAGTTTCGACAATGGTGAGCAATATCAGCTCAGCTGCGAGATGCTCAGAGTCTACTCACCCTCAGCCGAAGTGCATGGTCACGGCAATCCTAAGCTGGTCACCCACAAGAAAAACGTCAACATCAGTGCCATAGAACCCGTCGGTAACTATGCAGTAAAAATCGTCTTCGATGACGGCCACGACACAGGCCTATTCTCGTGGAAAGTGCTCTACGATCTCGCCACCCACCAAGTGGATCTATGGGAAAAATACCTTGCCCGCCTTCGCGCCGAAAAAGCCTCACGCGAACCGCTGATTGCGATGAATATAAAGTACAACTAGCATGTTAGGTAGACGCCTAATTGTGTGATTTAAACAATTGGTGGCTAGCTAAATTAAGTGGCATTACAACAAACTGAAAATGTTTGAGAGTATTCTGTCATAGATTAAGCACTGTTATTCCAGTGACTCGCCGTTAATATATCCCTATAGGCTCGACGGCGGCATCCATGCCGCCAACGGTCACTTCCATACCAGCTCTTAATTCTGCTAATCTCTGCGTATCCATTAGATCTAAAGACAAAGAGTTTAACAATAACTGATTTATTCAATTCCATTCTTTAGATCAAAAATGCGGTCTATCCTCCACACCCTACCAAGGAGAAGGGCTCATCCTATCCGACTTGAGATTAAGTTGGTAAGATATTGTTCATAAGGTAAATCACAACGTTGTTGTTTGTTGATGTCCATGATGATACTCCTAGATTTGCTACCGGAATATGGCTCTTCGAGTGAGGGGAAAATGGGGTTATCTTGTCCTGCAACATGGCTGCTTCGTTCAATAAGGCGTTTAAACGGAACTAAAACGGCTGGTAAGTTTCGCTTCGCTACATATTATAATCAACAATTTTAGTCTGCTTAACGCGGAGTTAGGCATTCCTTATTGTTCATAGATAGGAACTTCAAATGTTAAATGTATTGCTCGATACAAATATCCTTCATGAGGAGGGATTAAACTCAACTAGAATTCAGCGTGTTCAAAGGTTAATAAAAAGCAATGACTTGAAACTGATCGTTCCAGAAATAGTTATAAATGAATTTAAGAGTAAAATAGTCGAACAAGCGAATAGCGATTTAGAAAGAATACAATCTGGACTCGATAGTTTACAAAGGAAAAATATTTTACCAAAAGACTCATATCAGATTAGGGAATCAATAAAATTCATTTCGAATTTAATCAATTCAGCTAACGGTAAAGTGGATATATGGATGAAAGAAAACAATGTATCTGTATATAAAATATCGAATACATCTATTGACGAATTATTCGCTAGTTATTTTTCTGGAACTGGTGCTTTTAGAGGAAAGAAAAAGAGAGAAGATATACCCGATGCTGTTATATACGATGGAATAGTTAAGATATCAAAAGATACAAAGCTTATCGTGATAGTTAAGGACGGAGCTTTATTGAGTGCTATTTCTAAACTCATGAATGTAGAGACTTACTCTTCACTCAATGAACTATTAGAAACCCCCTTGCTAAAGGAAAGAACCGAGGAGCTAGATAAAGAAGAAAGCAAAGTTAAGTCTATTCTAGATGCACTTAATTCCTTTGATTACTGGTATAGCATATCGAAACACATAGAAGAAAATAAACTTATTGATATTAAAAGCCGCTATGAAAATGATTTCATTCGCTTGCCATATGAATTTGAAGACATTGAGATATCGAGTAAAGAACTAAACATTAAAAGTGCTGGAGATGTAACCTTATCTGCACCTAATTATTTAGGTAATAAGAGGTTTAGCTTAACGATGAATATTGAATCGAAAGCTGATTTTAGTTTTCATTGCGAAGATGAACATTATGAGTTATTACCTTACATTTATCGAAAAAGCTTAACTAAAGAACTATCTGAAAACAGCAGCAAAATTCATGCTTACGGAACTTTAGACGTAACTTTACAAGGTGTTGTAGTTATTGAAAACATTGATGAAAACATGGAAGTGAGTGAGCTAAAATTACATTTATCTTATCTTGGTGCTGACTGTTGTGAAATAGAGTGCAAGCCCGAAGTCGAATCTATAAGTGTGAACGACATTTATTAAAAATTCCATAAAAATAATTTAAGAGTTAAATGAAACTGGAACATCCATAACTATTTTCACTTTGAATGACTGACCAACAAAATCAAAAACTAAATGGATACACCATTCCCTGCGAAGTTGCTGAAAAGAAAAAAGATAGGACAGGCAGAACTCTTTTGAGATTAAAAGCTAACACCAAAACTTCAGAAGTTCACCTTCCCCTGCGAAGTTGTCGAAATACGCAGATAAAAATGCCGTGGCGACATCATGGATGATGGCGCAGGCTCGGGGGGACAAGGATGTCCCATCTGAGCCGTTAGGCAATTTTTATTGGAGTATGAGACCAGTAACTAATGCATGTAACTTCGCTAGGGGCGTCTTGGAGCATCCAAGGAGGATAGGACGAGCAGTCCTCCTTGGTCGGGTGTGGGGTGAAGCCCCACGACTTTGCTTTAAAATAATTTAACCTGATTAGGTATTCAAAGAAGTTAAGCAATCCCAAATCACAACT
>NZ_JAMTCC010000070.1:0-9834 GCF_025370265.1 Shewanella septentrionalis
CGTGATTCAAATGCCATTTCTAACGCTTTTACCGTTAACTCAGTATCCGGTGAAAATGACATCGCCCAACCAATGGCCTTTCTCGAAAATAAATCCAGCACAACCGCTAAATAGCACCAACGATTACCCGCCCAAATATACGTCACATCGCCGCACCAAACGGTGTTAGGTTCGACAACTGCAAATTGCCGTTTAAGTGCATTAGGGATTGTCACATGCTCATTTTCAGCCTTTTTATAGCGGTGTCTAGGTTGTTGGCAACTCACTAATCCGAGCTTTTTCATTAACCGAGTCGCCCGATAACGACTTAACGTAAAGCCACGTTCAGAGGCGATTGTGGCGATACTTCTCGCCCCTGTGGATTGCTTGCTTTCAGCATGTATCGCTTTGATTTCACATTCTAAAAGTCGCTGTTCAGATGTCACCACAAGCTCACGGCTCACCCAATAGCGGTAGCTACTCCGATTCACGTTAAATACATGGCATAGCACTGAAATAGGGTATTTGTTGCTCTGATTGAGTTTCTCGATTATCGAGAATTGTTCAGCGAGTCCGACATCAATAGAGCAGTAGCCTTTTTTAAGATTTCTTTCTCGAGATTTATGCGCTCAATTTCACGTTTAAGTGCCCTGATTTCAATCTGCTCAGGTGTCATGGGTGAGGCTTTAGGAGCAAGCCCTTGGCGCTCAATCTGAAGCTGTGTTACCCACTTACTGACCGTCGATTTCCCCACGTTCATGGCTTTTGCCGCCGCTTCTTGTGTGTAACCTTGATCAACGACTAATTGAGCTGTTTCAAGCTTAATGGCTGCGCTATATCGAGCACGTTTACTTTTATTCATGTTGTCACCTAAATGGGTTATGAGAGGATCATAACATTTCTTATTAGGTGGCCAAATTCACTATGCCACTACACTTACCAACGTTGGGAAAATGGCCGCACTACTGCGCCCTATGACGATGTGACATCAATATGCCTTGATGTGTTTAAGCTTTCGATTGAGAAGATAAATGAGGTGGCCAATGGGCTTTAGCGATGAACCCGAGCAGAGGATGAACATTAAGGCGTTGCGGTTAGGGCTGTATCGCTGGGGCCGTTATTGGGTGTACCAAGAATTGGGCAAGGGGTTTTCAAACCGCAGCGCCTGCGACCGTTTAGGCGAAGCCTTGGGTGGCGGCAACCTAAAGCACGAACTCAACGTGCCTGCCCATGTCGCCCATTTTGACCGCCTCGTTGAGCAGTTATCCATTAACTGTAAACGCGCCATCCGCGCCCATTATCTGTGCAAAGAGCAGTGGGCCTTAATGGGATTTGACAGCAAAAAGTCTTACATCTTCTGGCTAAGAAAAGCAGAGATGGCACTGCTGGATAGGATGAATTAGAAGGAACGCCCTCTTACGAGGGCTAGCGGGTTAGACGGTTGTCCACCAAGACTGCTAACCCGTTGACAGGATTTTATCAAAGGTTCGGACAGATACCTATGCAAAGTAATTTGCTATTAAATGATGCACTGAGCTTAGGTGTAATCTCTATATTGATCACAATGAAACTATGCTTTTACAAATGATTGTTTTGTGGATTTATCTTTGTATTATATGGGGTTGTGCAGTGGTAATTAAGTGCATGAATGTAGAATTGTCTGAATGGTTCTCTTGTCAAAATACGCCATTTCCCACAAGGAGTTTATGATCTGTATATCGCGTTCAATATACAGATCATAAAAGAATACAACTTAACTTATTTTTAGCTTTCTTGCCATTTTGGGAATTGCATATTAAGCAGTTAACATCCTTGTCTTGGAAAACTGTTTTAATTAGATAACGCTGATGATCTTATGGCTTATATCGGTCACATCGAGTCAGATTTTGAAAACCTAAATCACGGCATGCGGCCAAGACCGAGGTGATCATTTTTGTAGATATCAGAATATTAAATGTTACTGCATTTATAAATATCAAATGCAACTCCAGTAATTTTCCCCCTTAAACTTTCATCTGTAGATATAATCTTATAATGAGTACCGCCTTCCATATAAACCGTATTAGCAATAGCTTTTCTGAAGTTATTAGGGTGTTGTGATTCGATACTCGATGTACCAATCACGACACACTTCGCAATCGCATCATCACTGTTGGATAAAGCTTGGATTCCTGTAGCTCCTGGAATGTATTGAAGCTTAGCGCTACAGCCTGCAATGATGATTAAAAAGCTAGATAATATTAATTTATTCATATAGATAACCAAATCAAAAAAACAGCCCGCAAGATAACATAACCTTGCATGTGACTAAGACATTATTTGCGTGACCTCCTTTGCATTTTTATCAAAAATCAATAAACCCGAGATACATATAGTTACTTCTGGTTTAGCAAGGCCAAAGTTCTTTGGTTTAAAACTAATCTTGTGCTAATCGATAAATACCTTTTTACAACAGAGGATGGTTGCTAATAGTTCGTGTTTATTTGACATTTTTAATTCAATAAATATGTTTATAACTACAGAGCTCAGTTTATCAGGTGTGACAGACGCTGAAGTCTTGGCCAATTGACTCAAACGAATCCATTAAAAATCCTCAATATCCTGGGTTATGACGTTTACAACACGAAAGCCTGTCACGGAGCAGTTCGCCGAAAACGTGCCTTGGCGCTGATCCCACATCGGGAAGGCGCAGCGTTATGGGAATAAGGGCATCCACGAAACTTAGTCGTCAGTTGGCAACAGCTTCATGCCTCAAATAAGTAATAGAAGAAACAGAAGGTTATCATCGCCAGTCGATCTCAGAAACCGCCATGCACAGGTGGGAAAGACTTACGTCATTATAAGGGGGCTGAACAAGCTCATAGGGCAGGGTATGCCTGAAACCCAGTATATCGTTTTATTTAAACTGTGATGAAAGTTTTGTTCACTGAACCGATTTAGGAAACAAATCCCAGATAATACACTAGTGCCATCTAATGAAATATTAGATGAGCTACGCCACCATCATTTAAAAATATTACTGACAATTTATCTCAATATTTCATATTCTTATGCTTATAACCACCTCAAACAAAATAGTCTTATATCTAAAATTTTTATCTCTCGATTCTATTGTTTACTTGTAGGTTAAATTTCAAACACCTTGACAAGAAGTTGCTGGAAATGTAGCATTCCGATCAAAATGAATGAATATTCATATATGCATCAAAATGGTGCTTTCGTGATTTTTAACTTAAATTAGGTTTTTTTATGTTCAAGCTGTGCAGTAAAGTCATATTTACGTCCATATTAATTTTAGGGTTTTCAACAAATTCCATCGCTAATGAAGCTGAATGGTCAATTGGTGCCGGAGTTCTTGCTTTAACATCCCCCTACAAAGGTATTGATGATCAAAACTATGGCCTCCCTTTAATTCATTACAAAGGTGAAAGACTCAAAGCGAGTATCTTTAACTTAGAGTATGATTTATGGCAGAGTAATCGACTCAAGTTGTCATTCGCCACTGAACTAGGTGAAGATTTTTTGAAGGCTTCAGATTCTATTAATCCCGTAGTTAATGCTTTGGGCGACCGTAAGATATCTATTTACTCTGGAGCTAAGCTAACTTATAGCTCTGCCATAGGCATATTTAATACCTCAGCTTTATATGACATATCAGGCCACAGTGAAGGCAGTATTTTCAAAGTTAATTATAGCTATCCATGGAGACTAACTCAGGATTTAACATTGATACCTTCTGTAGGTGTGAACTTTAAGAGTGCTGATGTAGCTAATTATTACTATGGATATAGTAACTATGAGCTAGATAGTACAACAGACTTAGCTCTAAACTTAATAGTTTCATATCAACTGACCAAATCATTAAATGCCAATGCATTTTTAAGACATATTGTATTAGATAATGATATTACTCGCTCCCCGATTGTTAATAGTGATAGTTTCACTATGGCAATGGTCTCAATTGTGTATCAGTTTTAAGTTTAATTTAAATCGTAAAATTTCATAATGGGTATGAGTAACATATGAATAAGATAGTAAGAAGCGGATTTTTGATTTTAATCGTCTTCACATCTTGGGTTGCAGTAGCGGATAGTCCTAATTCTCATGAATATAAACTTGGTGCCTTTACAGGGGCAATGAAGTACTGTGAAGAGAAATATGAGGATGACGGACGCTATAAATGGGCACGTTTACGAGCAGCAGATGAGTTCAGGAAGATGTCGAGCTCAGAAAAGTTAAGCTATGCCTTAGGAAGGGATAATGCTAATCGTAAAGGTCAATATTTAGGCGATAAGTTAGATAAAAATGAATGTCGTTCACTCTTAAAACTCAGTGAATGGAAACGCTTTTCTAAAAAATAGTAAAACAGACCTAGATAACAAAGCTCCTATTTCTATAGGTGCTTTGTTTTGTGTGTTTAATCTCACTCTTTGATTGAAGGATATTGTGAAACTGTCACAATTTAGTATGACCTAAATTGCAGCTATAAAAAACAAATTAGTAACATTGTAATTGTATGTTTTATAATTATTTTTTACGAGATATAGGCTTAATCACACGGTTAACTAGGAAAACTTATGAATACATTTTTGAGTAAGAATAATCATTTAAAATCTTTTTTAATCATAGCATTAGCTTCATTTGCCACCGGTTGTGATAAACAAATCAACACGGTAACAACTGATACTTCATTTTCACGCCCAGCAATGATAGAAGAAATCGCTGCTTCTGATGTATCAGGGCTAAGCTTCACTGGCCTAGTCCGCGCAGCACAGAGGGTTGAGTTATCTTTTAAGGTTGCGGGGAAAATTGCTAAAATCAATGCTCAAGAAGGTGTCGCGGTCAACCAAGGGCAACTACTTGCGGAACTCGACGATTATGAGCAAAAAATTGCTTTAAGCTCTGCAAAAACTCAATTCAGCAAAGCTGAAGCTGATTATCAGCGCGGTTTGTCCATTTATAACTCAACTCAAGCTATATCCAAAAGTGATCTTGAAAAGTTAAAAACCGAACGTGATCTCGCCAAAAATAAATTCAATTCAGCTATTGAGGCCCTCGAACACACTAAAATAAAAGCGCCTTTTTCCGGTGTCATCACAAAAAAACTCATGAATGAGTTCTCTGTCGTTCAACCCAATCAAATGATATTTATTTTGCAAAATCTGAATGATTTGGAAGTAGTCATTGATGTGCCAAGTAAACTTTTTGCAGAAGGTAGTCGGAATAAAAATGCCGTCGGACATATTGAAGGTCTTAATGACATTGATTTTCCTCTTTACTATAAATATTTCACTTTAGAATCCGAGCAGTTGACGCAAACATATAATGTGATCCTAGGGTTTTCTGACTTGAAAAATCAAAATGTATTGCCAGGCATGTCGATAAATGTAACACCTGAGGCAAATTCTACTGATGCAATGCAAATATCGCTTCCTCTTAGCGCCATATCTCCCGATAACATGGGTAAAAAATATGTATGGCTAGTGGATATGGATAGCAAAGTTACCAAAAAAATGGTTGAAACAGGAACATTACTTGGAGACAGAATAATCATTACCAGTGGATTACAACCGCAAGATAAAGTGGTAATCGCTGGCGTAAACTCACTCAAAGAAGGGGATATGGTTAGACCATTAGATTCTGAAGGGGCCAAGTAATGAATATTGCAAATTACGCTATTCAGAAAAAGAACAGTCTATGGGTAATCATAATTCTGCTATTAATTGGTGGTTTTATTAGTTATAAAAATTTAGGGCGATTCGAAGATCCTGAGTTTATTATTCGTCAGGCCGTTATTGTTACCCCCTACTCAGGTGCATCTGCCGTAGAAGTAGCAGACGAAGTAACGGAAGTGATTGAAACTGCGGTACAATCTTTACAAGAGCTTAAAGAAGTAAAATCGATATCGAAACAAGGTAGTTCAGAGGTTACCGTTGAAATTAAGCTCGAATTCTCAAAAACAAAAGCAGAACTTGACCAAGTTTGGGATAAATTGCGCCGCAAAGTCTCTGATGCACAAAGAAATCTGCCTACTGGGGCTGGACCGTCATTTGTTAATGATGACTTTGCGGATGTGTATGCCCTGTTCTACGCAATAACAGGGCCAGGCTATACTGATAAACAACTCAATGATTATGTAAATTTTTTACAAAAGGAACTTGCATTAGTCAAAGGTGTTGCCAAGACAGCGACATTAGGAACAAAAACAGAGCAAATTTTTATTGAGCTATCCTCTGAACGCCTACAACAATATGGCGTCAGTCTTGAGCAGATATACCAAACTTTACAGCATCAAACGTTAGTTACAGTTGCAGGAGATATTGAACTTGATGGCATGAGGCTTCCAGTTATCCCCAACAACACCTTAAAGACAATGGATGACTTAAAAAATCTAAAGATTGGTATAAATAGCACTAATACTGTTTTACAGCTCAATCAAATCGCAAATGTGTATCAAGACTACAAAGAACCTTTCTCAGTGTTGATGTCATACAACGGTGAACATGCTATCGGCTTAGGTATTTCTAATGTTTCAGGCGGAAATGTCGTCGAAATGGGCGATGCTGTTAAACAACGCCTAGCAGAACTTGAATCCCAACGTCCCATTGGTATGGAACTCAATGAAATATCGATTCAATCGGACTCTGTACGTGCCTCTGTCGCTAATTTTATCGATAATCTTATTGCGGCAGTGGTTATTGTATTTGTTGTTTTATTGATCTTTATGGGAGTGAGATCGGGAATTATCATCGGATTTGTTTTACTACTGACCGTCGCCGGTACGCTTATCATTATGCTGATTGATGATATCGCCATGCAACGGATCTCCCTTGGCGCGTTAATTATTGCCCTTGGAATGCTGGTTGATAATGCCATTGTCGTAACCGATGGTGTGTTAGTTCGTTTACAACAAGGCCAAGATAAACTCTCGGCGATTAAAGAAGTCGTGAACTCTACAATCTGGCCCCTACTTGGAGGGACTGTTGTTGGAATTCTAGCCTTTAGCGCTATTGGGTTATCGCCAAGTGATATGGGGGAATATGCAGGGTCATTATTCTGGGTGATTTGTTACTCCATGTTTTTAAGTTGGCTATTTGCTATCACAATAACCCCACTACTGTGCTATCAGTTTTTAACCGTTGATAAAAATGCTAAGGCTGCCAAAGAAAGTCTTATTTTAACTTTTTATCATAAGATCTTACTCTTAGTTTTACGTAATCGATTAATCACTGGTGCGGTTTTGCTCACGCTCTTACTCATCGCCATTGCCAATATGGGACGTATTCCTCCTGGTTTTATGCCTGAATCCCAAAGAGCACAATTTGTGGTGGATGCATTTTTACCCCAAGGCACCGACATCAACAAAACTGCCGATATGATGGTTAGCATGAGTCAGTTTGTGAAACAGAAAGAACATGTAACAAATGTGACTTCTTTCATTGGTAGTGGCGGTTTGAGATTTATGCTCAGCTATGCACCGGAGCCACGAAACTCAGCTTATGGTCAGCTATTGATAGATGTTGATGACTATAAAAACATTGATGTTTTACTGGATGACTTACAAACCGAACTTTCTGTTAACTTTCCTGATGCTTCAATTAAAGTATGGAAATTTATGTTAGGTCGCGGCGGTGGCAAAAAAATTGAGGCGGGATTTTCAGGTCCTGATCCCAAAGTATTACGAGCACTTGCAGAAGAAGCTAAAGCATTAATGAATGCAGATAATAGTCTGATTGCTGTGCAAGATGATTGGCGACAACAAGTCCCAGTTATTAAGCCATATTATATTGCTGAAGTTATGCAACAACAGGGACTTAGCGCAAAAGACTTGAATCAGGCAATAGCACAATCGCTAACAGGCCGACAAATCGCGATGTTCAGGCAAAATGATGATCTTATTCCAATGGTGGTAAGAGCACCGGAAACTGAGCGCCAACATAAAAGAGTCATTGAAAACGTTAATGTATATAGTGCACAAAGTCAGGCTTTTATACCTATTAGCCAGTTTGTCTCGTCTGTAGGTTTGGAATGGGAGGACTCACTAATACGCAAGATCAATCGGATCCCAACTATCCTTGTTCAGGCTGATCCCGCTCCTGGAGTACTGTCTAACGATGCGTTCCTCAGTATCAAAGACAAAATGGAACAAATCATTCTTCCTTCAGGTTATGAACTGAAATGGTACGGAGAATATAAAGCTTCAAACGATGCTAATGAAGGAATTGCGGTATCTGCGCCTTATGGATTTGCAGCAATGATTTTGGCTGTTATTTTCATGTTTAACGCTTTTAAACAGCCTATCGTTATCTGGATGACGGTGCCATTAGCAATCGTTGGTGTCGTTATTGGCCTAGTGATATACCAAACACCCTTTGAGTTTATGGCTATCTTAGGCTTTTTAAGCTTAATAGGGATGATGGTGAAAAATGCTATCGTGCTGGTTGATCAAGCGGATAATGATATCCGTGATGGCACGACCCCATTCGATGCCGTTGTTGGTGCCTCTTTAAGCCGGGCTAAGCCAGTTGTATTAGGGGCTGCAACAACTATTATGGGGGTTGCACCTTTATTAATGGATCCCTTTTTCAAGAGTATGGCAGTCACCATCATGTTTGGATTGTTGTTTGCAACCGTATTGACACTGATTGTGATCCCATTGCTCTATGCAGTGTTATTTAGAATTCCAAAATAACTTACAGAGGGAGCCCGAAAGGCTCCCATTTTGAAGAGCATATTTTTGAGGGATGTAACTTGCAGATCCCATATTTAGAATTTTCTGGACTATTGGCAAGTTTTCATTATTTCTCTGTATAAATTATCGCCGAGGAATAGAATTTTTTGAAAAACGGTATGTTATATCACTACTTTTAAATGAGGTTACTGATTTAATTTATTATTTTTTTAACGCCAGAATTAGTAATGATTGGATATAGATAGATCTTTGATTAAGTAATTTTTTAACAAAAATGATGCTTTACATAATGTTGCAGAATAAAATAGTACAAGGCCAATGCTACCTTGGTTGTTTTTATTTTTAAGGATTTAATATGTTATCTAAGAGAGATAGAATTTTAGAAGCCGCAGAGAAGATCGTTGTATTAAACGGGTTTGATGGACTATCGATGCAATTGATAGCAAAAGAAGCCGGGATTTCGGCCGGAACTATATATTTACATTTCACTTGCAAAGATGATTTGATTATATCACTTAGGGAAAAGGTAATAACAACAATTTCACAAAAAGTCCTTGGCGGTATAAAAAGTGAAAACTCATCTTGGGATAATTATCGTATTGTATGGTTTAATATTTTAACACTTGCTAAAGAAAGAAATGCCGATCAACTCAGCTTTGAACAATACTTAAAAATCCCTGGCACATCAGATGAAAAATCGAATGAATACGAGAAATTGCTTTTCTCTCCTCTTTATGATTTATATCAAAAAGCAATAATTAAAGGTGAAATAATTGATATTGGTATCAATTACTTAATTGCCCTATCTTTAGAGTCAGCAGTTGCATTGGCTCGATACTTGAGAAGGGATGCGATTGAATATGATGCTATTCAATTAAATGAAATTTGCCGATTAAGTTGGCGTGCTATTTGTGTGAATAAATAATGTATCACATTTACTTATACACTAAGATTTAAATGTCAATATGAAAAGAGAATCGTAATATTGTGATTTTTATGACTAACGGAATGAATAAGATACTTGCCCCTTGACTAGCTTAATGGCTCTGAATGTTAACAACAAAAGAATATAAAGATAAATTAAAAGCTGTTAATTTTAACATTTTGTAGGCGATGGTCATGAGTGCAGGTGTTAAAAAGCGAGAAAATAAGGTGCTTGTTAT
>NZ_JAMTCC010000071.1:0-9765 GCF_025370265.1 Shewanella septentrionalis
GCAGGTTCACGCACCACCCCATAACGTAACGCATCTATCTGCTTTCTTGCCTCAAGTCGCGCATCATCAAGCGTGATATCATTTGCATTGCCGATAACATGAAGTTGTCGCAAGCCTTGATACTGGAAACGAACGTAATAACACCGAATACCAGAGGGATAGGCTCGCATAAAAAAAGCGGGAAAATATTTATCGTAAAACACCGTTATTTTCTGTGGTGTGGGTAAATTATCTATCATTGACTGTTGCAGTTTAATACTCGGCATAGGTTTTCCTCGTTCAGTAAGGTGGCATTCATGAGGTGTTTTCGAGCCATTTTCGGGCTAAAAACACATAAAAAACGCATTAAATTTCACTGAGCAAAAAACAATAAAACACATTAAAATCAATGCACTAAACTCAACAAACAACCATTACCTTGGGGCGTGGGGTGTGGTCTTATTCTCAAGGTTCCAACTTCACTATTTCGCCAGGATTTTGCACTTTTCATTTTTTGGGGATTTTTTGGGGATTTTCGATTTTTGCTAGGCTGCTGCCGTATGAAGCGGCAAAGGTATCGGGGGATTTTCAGGCCAAAAAAACGCACTCAATGAGTGCGTTTTCTGCAAGCGTGGCGGCTTAATATTCGCTTGGCAATAATGCGGTGGTTCGTGCTCTGTCTGCCTCGGTGATGATCCATATTTCTACACCTTCAAACTGATAAGCTGAAAGGATACGACCGCCCTTAATTAACATCTCATTATTAAGCTGGTAATCTTCATCCTCTAAATCGCCCCAATCTCCGATCGCGTGACGATAGAACAAAGACGCTAACGCTAAACCATTACCATGGCCGTTTTTGACCAATTCATTTATCCCTTTAGATGTATATAATGCACCAAGCCACTTCAATTTATCTTCTATTGTTTTATCCGACATATCTATTCCTATCTAATAAAAGGCTTAGTGAAAACTAAGCCTATAAAATCAAGCGGCCTTTAACTGTTCGCATGTGACTTGCATTAAATACTGATGAGCCTTAGACGCGGCACTGGCTGCTTTAAAAATATAGCGCTTATCATTCTTTAACTGCGTTAACCAACTTGCGATATAAGACTCATGCTGAACGTCACCGCTAATATTTAACTCGGCCATTAAAAAACTTGCGCCTAATTCAGCGATCAATTCTTCAAAGGCGTAATCATCCGAACCAAACCGAGATCCCTTTATTCTGTCTAATCGGCTTTTTGCGCCTGTCCAATGCGTTAACTCATGCAATGCCGTACAATAAAAATCAAGGCTATTTGAAAAACGTTCGCGAGTGGGTAAAACGATGTTATCGGTAGAGGGTCTAAAAAATGCTTTATCTCCTTGCTCTACAATATTCGCACCTGTTTTATTAATGAAGCTTTCAACATGATCAATTGCATCAAATGAATTGTTAACGTTGAAACCTTTCACTTCCTCAACATTTAACCCGTCGATTTGCTCAACGTTAAAGACAGTGAAACTTTTAAGCATGGGAATAACTTCTTTTTCACCTTGTTCATTTTCTTTTTCCAAACTCTTATAAAAAATAATTGAGGTGCCCTTCTCGCCTTTGCGAACTTGACCGCCTAAATTATTCGCTTGGTTATAGGTTAAAAATTGATTTGATGAAAATCCCGCATCAAATGCCGCCGCCCATAACAACAAAACATTAATACCGCTATAGACTTTTTTAGTATCGAAATTAATCGGCAAACCTGCACCGATTGAATTTCTCTGCCACGGACACACCCAAGGCTTTACGCCTTTATCTAATGCCGCAATGATTTGATCAGTGACGACCTGATACATATCTACTTTTTTAAATGCTTTTGCACTTTTACTTTTTGTTTTGCTTTTTGAGATATCGTCTTTGGAGAGCCTGCTTGTCGCTTGTAAGCTGGCTTGCTCATTGAAAGGCTTAGTGTGGCTTGCTGGGGTAGTGATTGAGTGTGTCATGGGCTGCTTGCTCCGTTTGGGGTCTATCATCTTCGTTTTCGCCTGACGTCCTGCTCGCTCGCCATCGTTCTGATTGACAAGGGCGCGCAGCGGCGAAGCGAACCCTTGGCAAGCGGGTTGTGGTGAGCGACAGATAAGACGGAAGCGTAAACGAAAGGGATAGCACCAGGAGCGGCCATGATGCCGAATGAAACGACCAGCTTAGCCACACTTGCCGCGCAGTGAGTAGGACTGTGCTTGGCGGTTTGGTGGTTGCGTTAGGGATTGGCAAGCAGGAACGTAGAGCCACGGCAAGCTTGCTTGCCATCAGTGGATCACGTTATCGCGGGGAGCGAAGCGAAAAGCCCGACCGGAGGGAACGCCCAAGTTCATCAGTTGTCTTTAGATGACATAGCGCAACAGCAGCCAATAGACACTCAGAGTAAATAGATTGACCGCCGAGGCACACTTCAAAGCACACCAAGGGGTATTGTCAGATAAACGGAAAAGGGCGGCGCAGCCGCCGCTTGTTTCGCGTTTTACGGGGAGCTAACAAGGGGCAGCCTGAGCTTAAATCACATGGCTCAAGCTGATATTAAGCTATCCCTTCCAAGGCTTTCTCTGGCGGAATGTCCTGTTGAACACAATCAGCAAGATAAGCGTTAATCGCCTCTTGAAATGCTTGCTCTAACTCTTTGGCGGTTTCGGCCTCATAGTTGATCAACGGTGAAATGAATAACACCTGCCCAAACAGAATATTATCCTCTGGGCTGATTTCTACAGAGCCGTGATAACCCTTAAATGTCATTGCATTTTGCATCATCGTTCCCCCCTTCCCCATTATTTATCAGACAATTGGCAAGACATTATCAACAATGAACCGCTCATTTAAAGCGGTTTCATCATCACTAAATTTAAATTATTTTACTTATTTTTTAATGTTCGGCTTCTTTCAACATCGCTTTAGCATGGGCCAGTGTCATCATGAGTTTCAAATAATTATCAGGAAAGGATACAAAACCAAACTCACTATAAAAACGTCTAGCATCTTCGTTCTTTGCTTGAACAATAATCATAGGGATGGGGATAGCACTGGAAGCTTGGATAATTCGTTTGATTGCGTCTATAAGCAATATTGAGCCAAGCCCTTGTCTTTGACAGGTATGGTTAACAGCCATTCGACCTATCAAGCTACACGTTATTTCAGATGGATATTTTTTAGCTATTTCGGTTGGTAACTCACAAAGTGATACCTGAGCTACCGCAATAGAGTAATAACCTTTTATGTGTGAAGGATTTAACTCTGAAGTAAGAACATATGTTCTTGAAATATCTTTCTTTTCATGCTGACCTGAAATGCATTTCAGGTAATTGTTTAGCTCTGTATTCCCACAATCAAAACTCTTACGGTCATGCTCATTTTTATCAAATTGGGTAATTTTCATTGTTTACCGTTTCCTTATGCTTACGCGCGGCATTAAGAAACCGACTGTTACTTTTAACGGGTGCATCTAAAGCGTTCACAAAAGCTAAAGCATCATTTTTTGATAACACCAGAAAATGCTCTTGTGTGATCAATCTTTTCGCTTCTGAAATCATTGTATTCGCAATAAAACTGTTAATACTGGCATAACCAGCGAGCGCAGCCGCTTTCTCTAATAGTTCTTTTGACTCAATGCTTACCCGAGTGGTAATGCGTTCATTTGTCATACTTTTCATCTGCTTATTTCCTAATTTAGCATCAATGGATGCGTTCACTTTTAATAGCCACTATTCAGACACGCTGTGCTGAACTAGCGGAACATATTGCGGTGAAATATGAGGCATAGCCTCATTTGGCATACTACCCTTATAATTAACAAAAATCAATTAAGGTGACAAAATGGCACCTTGGTTCAGGTTGATCCCAAAAGTGCCAACTCCAATACATCAAGCATAAATGCGCTTTTTTCTATAGTTCAAACACTTGCAGTTAACGGAGGAGTAGGCTTTATGAGTCAGCCCCCTTCCATCACAAACCGAAGTGGGTCATGATGTGAATTAGCGAAAAAGGGGAACGCATGTTCCCCTGTAAGACGTTCAGGCTGTTTACACAAACTGCCCTTGTAGATCCTTAATTCTCACTATCGGATAGCGATTAGCACTCTCTAAGCATTTAGCGCGAGCCCTTTCGATATTGATCGCTGAATCAATAAAATAGCATTGTTTTTGGGCAATATCGTTTTCAGAGTCATAGCCAACAATAAAAAAGCGAGGGGAATATTTAACCTCGTCCACGGTATAACGGATCGCCTGACCTGTCGCGGATTCGTGATGGCCAATGTACCCGATCCCGTTAGCATTCAAATCAGCCATGTGGCTACTGACAACCGATGTTGCATAGTCCGCAGGCCAACCCGTTGCAGGGGTGCGACCATATAAACGTTCATGTTTATATTGCCCTTGTAAATAGGTGTTCATTTCTTCAAACGTCACTGAGGGTTTGCACATATCATATCGCCCCCGTGTTAGTGGCCAACTCAATGCAGCCCCCTTCCATCACAAACCAAAGGGCATGATGTGTATAGCAATCGCTTATCTCCCCGTCAGCCGCCACCGACACATAAACCGTTGATATGATCCCCGAGGGTAAAGACCACATGATTGAAACGTGCTTATTTCGATAGTTCAGACTTAACGCCCTCGTTAGTTCATCGACTGAGAGGCATTGCGTATCGTTGCCAAAATTCTTAATCACGACAGGAAAACGAACCGAAACCCGTTTTTTGTCAGTGCTAAACACATTGAAACGCACGCGATAATCAATACTTGCGCCATTGCGTCGAGGTTGATCGATTGATACGACATTTTGAGCCACTTTTGCCGCGACCAAGAACCGTTCAACCGCTTCAAACAACAACCCCTGTGAGTAGGGATACCATGCTTCATTTGCCACCCCTTCAAGTCCGAGGCCGCAGAAGTGGAAGAAGTTCATTTCAGTTAAAACAATGATCGTCAACTCGCCCCTTTTTTGCTGTTGAATATCGTCTTTGGAGAGCCTGCTTGTCGCTTGTAAGCTGGCTTGCTCGCTGAAAGGCTTAGTGTGGCTTGCTGGGGTAGTGATTGAGTGTGTCATGGCTGCTTGCTCCGTTTGGGGTCTATCATCTTCGTTTTCGCCTGACGTCCTGCTCGCTCGCCATCGTTCTGATTGACAAGGGCGCGCAGCGGCGAAGCGAACCCTTGGCAAGCGGGTTGTGGTGAGCGACAGATAAGACGGAAGCGTAAACGAAAGGGATAGAACCAGGAGCGGCCATGATGCCGAATGAAACGACCAGCTTAGCCACACTTGCCGCGCAGTGAGTAGGACTGTGCTTGGCGGTTTGGCGGTTGCGTTAGGGATTGGCAAGCAGGAACGTAGAGCCACGGCAAGCTTGCTTGCCATCAGTGGATCACGTTATCGCGGGGAGCGAAGCGAAAAGCCCGACCGAAGGGAACGCCCAAGTTCATCAGTTGTATTTAGATGACATAGCGCCACAGCAGCCAATAGACACTCAGAGTAAATAGATTGACCGCCGAGGCACGTTTCAAAGCACACCAAGGGGTATTGTCAGATAAACGGAAAAGGGCGGCGCAGCCGCCGCTTGTTTCGCGTTTTGCGGGGAACTAACAGGGGATACTAGAGCGACTATCGGCGGCCAATGAAAACGAGCCTGAATGCGGCTGCGCCGAAATAAAGGGCAGAAATGGCAATGAACAGCCAACAAATCACCAATAGTAAATTATTCAATAAAGCCATCAACATGTCGCTCGCTTATTTTATCAATTCAAATACTTTACGGTTAGCAGCGGTTTTGGTGTTATCAGTCAACGGCCAAATTTCCCAAGGAGAATCGACGCCCGTGCGACTTCTGAGAAAGCTATCTCCCTTGCGCCATTGAAACTCTTCGTAATCAATACACCACTCAAACACTTCACCCTGTTTGACGGACTTGAGATCACTTATCTTCACAATCTCTATCGCACGTTGAGACATGCCTAACCCTCCTTGTCGTTATCGCAACACTCACATTTCTTCATCTTCCCACTCGATGAGGCGGTATTTTTGAAACTCTGGATGCTCTTTAAGCTGCTCGTGAACATCAGCGGGAATATGAAAATTCAACTCCCCCGCTTCAATCAAATACTTCAAACACGCTAAGCCCTCATGCCCAAGCCCAGACTCATCAATCACGCGCTGCACTTGATTGGCTTGGCATCGATACCGCGCCCCACCGACAACGACATTCACCGCGCCAGAGGGCATAAAAATCATCGTCACTGGATAGTGATGGCCGCCAAACAGATTCACAAAGGAAAAATAGACATGATGACCTTCACGAGTACAACTCACGATATTGTTGATTGGCATGATAACGCCCTCACTGTGTTGCACTGGAATAATATGGATCGGCTCATCGGCTTGTACGGCTTGCTCATAGGCTGCGACAACCTCGGGATTGTCCATAAGCTGCGCTTTCACCTCTGAAAATGGAATACCGGTTACTTTGCCCATATCAATCTCCCACTTTTGAACACGATCTTACTGAGTCTGCGCTGTTCATTAACTTATCAGCCGCCTTGGCCAAGAAGTCCGAACGGTCTTTGAACTCGCGATGAAACGCCACAAAGCTATCGATACGTACAATCTGCGATTCTGACAATGTGATATTGAGGCGTTTTTGTTTGGCTTTAAGCGCCTCTATTGGCACCTCTAAAGCCAGCCATTGGTCGAACTTGGGATGCAATGCCTGATAGTCGCGATAACCTTCATTCAAGCTATCGACTAAATGACCATCGTTGATCACTTCCTCGGCCATTAATAAAATGGCTTCCTTAGCCTTAAACAAGATTTCTTCTTGGCTATCCGCCGCCGAAAAACAGCCATAGCCTAATTTTTCAAACACGGGAATAACGATACCAAACGCCTGCATTTCATCAGCAGGGCTTTCGATCCCGACCATAAATAGCATGGTAAAACCTCTGCGTTAACCGTTGAACTATTATACACACGCATACACACAACTCAATTTATTTAGTTAATTTTTGCTCAGATTTACCCTGAATTAACAGGGTAAATCTGCATCAGTATGCGGTTTAAAATCCAGCGGGCATCAACGCATCAAAGTAGGCTTTTTGTGCATCATCTAGCCCTTTTCGCTCCCCGTTCACTAAGCTATCAACCTGATTTGCTAAATCCTTTTTCTTGAGTGCGGCGGCTTGTAATGCCCACTGCTCACCCATGACAGGCTGAGCCATATCAATTAAACAAGACAAGCTCACGCGCTTAAAGAAGGTTTCTGCCGTTGGTCGCCAGTAGTTAGACCATTTCACATCGAGCGTGGATATCACGGCCTCAACAGCTTTATGACTATTATCAATTGACGCCTCGAACATGGAAGCCGTGGCGTAAGCCACCTGCTTTTCTTTCTCTTTTACATCGAGGGCGCAAAAAGCGTTAAAGCGTTCAGCGACCGTTGGCAGACCAACCCACGCTAAATTTAGGCTGGCTTTTACACCCTCGATTAACTGCACCGCTTTGTTATCCGTGAGCGCTCCCGTTTTAGGATGGCAAGTGGTGTCGTTAACGCTGATATGCAGTGGACGACTGCCATAATGTGAATCAGTGAACGCGCTTACACAGACAGAGAAATGCAACGTATCAAGCGCAACGCTTGGCGCACTCATTAACGCATGTTTCGTGATAATCAAACGCTGAGCCCGTAAGTCGTCATTAAGCGCAGCGGAATAACCGCTAGTATCCTTATCTTCAATTTTTTTCACGTCACCCACGTTCACGTTGAGTGGGTCTGATTGCACACTGGCTTTTAATTGTGCCAGTGCCTTTTTATCGTCCTTATGCACTAACCCAATATAGATACTGACAGGCTCACCAAAACTTTTTAACACGAGCATACACCCCGCTAGCGCCATTTCAGCGGGATCATACTCACCCTCTTTTAAATCTAAAAGCCCAAACCCTGCAAGTTCATCATACTCAGAAACTAACTTTATCTGTGTCCACTTCCAGCCACGCGCGATTAATTTTGCTGCTTCGATTTCCAATTTTGCGGTCGCTAATGATTCGAGCAGGGCTTTATCATCAAGATAGACTTCATCACTGAACAAGTCTGAGGTCACAACCCCGCCCGCTTTTTCGTATTCGTCTTGACCTACAAACTTAGCGAGGTAGTGATCTGCACTCACCGCAGCGGCTTTGAGCATGTTGCGGAACTGATGCTCGTTGTAATGTCTATCGCCTGCCAGCTCCCACACTTCGACTTGTTTTTCGACACTGGCAATCGTGAATATCATCACGACATCAAGCGACACGTTCCCCGCTTTGTACGCATCGAGCACAACAGGGGCGACCATGCTTAACTTCATGCGCTGCTGCACGAATTTCGCTGTTACGCCAAACCGCGCCGCAACATCAGCAATGCTCGCGCCCTGATTCACCATGTCAGCAAAAGCGTGAAATTCATCGACTGGGTGCATCTTGGCGCGCGTGAAGTTTTCAGTCATTGATAGCTCGGTGGCATAGTTGGCCACTTCTTCGGCTGTCAGCAACTTAACAGGCACAAGCGTTTTCGGTTTCAGCTTATTATTTTTGACCGCTTTAATGAGCTGTCTCAGTCTACGGCCACCGCCCAACACAGGATATAAGCCTTCCACGTTCATGGGCTCGACAATCAGATTTTGTAAAATGCCATGCGCCAAAATGGAGGCATACAACTGTTCATCGTCAGCCTTGGACGCATTTTCTTTACGCACGTTCTTCTCAGACAACACCAACTGGTTAATCTGCAATTGCAGTAACACTGGCTTTGCTGTTGAAGCCAATGCCACCACAGAGTTAGCCGCTGTTGCCGATTTTTGAGCGATATCGGGCTTGTGAGAGCCTGCTTGAGTCTCGTGGCTGGCGGGTGAAATGCTGGCTTTAGTGTGAGTTGCTTGCGCTTGAATTGAGTTTGTCATTGCTTGTTTTCCTGTCGTTTAAATATCGTTCTCGTCTTCGCCTAACTTCCTGACTCATTTCACGTTCTGACAGACAAGGGCGCGCAGCGGCGAAGCCTCCCTTGGCGGGCAGGTTGTGAAATGAGACAGATAAGAAGTGACAGCGCAGACGTGAACGGTATTGACAGGGAAACGATGACAAGCGATAGAGAAGCGCACGCTTACTCACACTTTAGCCAGCAATGAACCGGACAGTGCTTGTGACTTTGATGTTTGCTTTGGTTTGGGCTTGGTTGTTGCGTTAGGGATTGGCAAGCAGGAACGTAGAGCCACGGCAAGCTTGCTTGCCATTAGTGGATCACGTTATCGCGGGGAGCGAAGCGAAAAGCCCGACCGAAGGGAACGCCCGGTTTAAGACCAATCTCCGGTGAGCTGTTTTACTTCGGTTTCACGAAGACAAAACGCCGTATTAATCGACGCTAAATGATCAAACTTCTCTCGATAAGTGAGAGCTGAATCTTGATCAATTTTACGCTCAGCGCCGGTTACTTGGATTAGTAAAGTATCAAGATTTTTACTGGCTTTAAACTTACGCAGCCACAACAAATCCAATTCGGACAATGTGTTATTATCAATGTAATTCATAGCTTCTCGTATATTTACCAAATATTGGCTTGCTGACAGCGAGTTTTGACGATCTCATTATCATTAAGCTGAATCGCGGCAATTTTTTTGGCCCGCTGGCACTCCTGAACATTCACCGGATATTGCTTATCCCACGCACTCATAAGCTGCCGCTGTGGTTTACTCATCGAATATTTAGGATAACTTTGGTCCATATACAGATAA
>NZ_JAMTCC010000072.1:0-9469 GCF_025370265.1 Shewanella septentrionalis
GCTAATAATTAACCAACCAACAAGTTGCTAAGACACTTGATTTGATGATGAGACAGTCAGACTGATCTACTGAAAACCTTAGTCGGGCATAGGCTCATAATGAAGCCGCAAGGATGATAAGGACAGTAGAAGCAGATATCCATCAGGGCCAGAGGAATCCCTCAATAACAGGCCGGATATATGGGTGCAATGAACTCTTCTCAAAATCGCTATCGAATGTCTTGCAAACCGGATGGGTCCATATATGTCCGGCTAGCTTTCGGACTCTTTATTTAAAGTAGAGGGAATGTACCATCGGAAGCGATAGCAATTTGTCCACAAGACCAAGGCCAGTATCTAATGCATGCAACTTCGCTAGGGGCGGCAAGGGAGATCCAAGAGGGAATTGCTGTTGATCCCCTCTTGGTCGGGTGTGGGTTGAAGACCCACGACTTTGACTTAGCTAAAAAAACTAATTAACGAGCTGAGCATAGTTAAATTTACAGAGTACATTTTTGTAAGAGGAGGGCCGATTCCTGTAGGGAATGACAGTGCTTAATCGGAACTCACTAAATATGCACAAGACAATCAGCTCCCGCTTTTCATAGTTGACATATAATGTCATCCCGCTATGATGCCGATACCACAGGTTATACAAACAAAGATCTTATAAATGAAAAAGTTATTAATTATGTTTGCGATGATTTTTGCGGTTAGCTTGGTTGCTAGTCCAGTCGCAGAAGCGAAAAAGTTCGGCGGTAGTAAATCTATTGGCAAGAGTCACCAAACGGCTCCGGCTCAACCAGCGGCGACCAACACACCTACTACGGCACCAGCGGGAGCGCCGGGCAAGAAAGGTATGATGGGCGGCATGTTAGGCGGTTTATTAGCAGGTGGCTTATTGGCGGCGCTGTTTATGGGCGGTGGTTTTGAAAATATTCAAATCATGGATATTTTGATAATCGGTTTGCTGGCATTCGTAATATTCAAAATCGTCCGTACTGTGATGGCCTCAAAAACGGGGGCGCAGCAAAGACCAGCCTACGCGGGAGCTGGCCAACCCAATCCGAATATGCAGCGCCAACAGACTGAACAAACAGGTTTTGCCACCAATGCAAACAGCGGCAGCAATGGTTTTGGCCAAGCGACAAGCGCAGTTCCCTTCGATTTGCCTGCCGGCTTTGATTTACCCAGCTTTTTGGAAGGTGCTCGTAGTCACTACAAAACCTTGCAATTGGCGTGGAATGAAAACGACTTAAGCAAAATCCAAGAGTATGTTTCTATAGATCTTTACAATGAACTCAGCAACCAACGTCGCGAGTTAGTTGGCGATCAGCACACTGAAGTGATGTTTTTGGATGCAGAACTTGTCCGCGCCACACACAATGCAAATCTTGCGGAAGTGAGTGTTAAATTTAGCGGCCGCTATCGCGATACCGTTGAAGGCGTAGAAGAGGACATTAAGGAAATCTGGCATTTAGAGCGTAACGTAACGCAAGCCAATTCACCTTGGTTGATCGTTGGTATCGAACAGTAATCTGCCCGTCTTCAAAAGCAGCCTTAATCCCTTAAGGCTGCTGTTTATATCCCCCTTTCGTTCAAATCCTGCCTCCCTTAGCAGTTCAACGTTATTGATAGATTGAAGGATACGGCTGTCATCGCATTCACTATTGGCGGCAGCAAGCCCTTGATGATTATTTAAAAAAGTTAATTAGATCATCAATTGCTAAATAAAAAATCCCCGCACTCAGCGGGGATTTTTGCTTTTTAAAGGGTTACACAAATTGCCTGATGGCGATCGCGATGATCAGGACTGGGCACACATACTTCACGTACCTTGGCCAAATGCGCCAGAAGAGTCCTGTGGTATTAACACCATCTTGTCCACGAATCGCCTTGAGTAACTGTGTTTGGCGCCAAATCCAACCTAAGTAAATCGCGATACCGAGGGCGACCAGCGGCTGGGCGATTTGGGTGGTGAGCATGATAGTGAAGCTAAATAACGTCTCAAAAAATACCGCCAGTAATAGGGATAATGAGGTCAGTAATAGGCCGATGATCAAGGTGGCGCGCGGGCGGCTGAGTCCGAATTTCTGCATCACATAGCTAGTCGGGACTTCGGCGATGGAAATGGCAGAAGTCAGGCCGGCGATGATCAGCAGAATAAAAAACACCACGCTAATGATAAGGTTCGCCGTATCTCCTAAGGTGGAAAATAACGCGGGTAAAACAGTAAACACCAGCGCATCTGAGTCGAGTAGTTTGCCTTCGGCGTTAAAAATCTGCACGCCATTGTGCTGGGCCACATACATGGCTGGGATGATTAAAAAGGCGGCGAGAAAGGCGATGCCGCTATCGGTAAAGGCAACCCAGACGGTCAGTTTGGCAATATTCTCTTTCTGGCTCAAATAGCTGCCATAAACCATCATGGCACCTGTGCCTATGGTGAGGGAGAAGAAGGTTTGTCCGAGCGCGCTGATCAAGGTATCGGGCGCCAGTGCCTTGGCAAAGTTAGGCGTTAATAGTGCGGTAATGCCTTCGCTCGCGCCATTAAGGGTGAAAATATACGCCACGCCCGCGATCAGCATGATCAACAATAACGGCATCAAGCGTTTCGACCATTTTTCTATGCCTTCTTGTACGCCTTGCAGCAATACCAGAAACACGAGTGTGCTGAAGATCAGCGTGAACACCAGATTGCGCGACAGCGAGAAATCCACTAACCAAGCGGCGGTATCGTTCGAGCCTAAAGCTGTGGCAATCGGGGCGATGGCGTAGCTGATAAACCAGCCAGAAAGAATGCTGTAGAAGGTATAGATTAATCCCGCGGTGACGATGGAAATCAAGCCTATCGCCTTGCCTAAACTGCGAGTTAGGGTGTTGAAGCCGAGTTTGCCCATGGCATCGGCGGGATTGGTCTGTCCGTGGCGACCTATCATGAGTTCGGCCATTAACATGGGAATGCCTAGGATGAAAATCAGTACCAGGTAAACCAGTAAAAAGGCACCGCCGCCATGGGTTGCTGCTTGGGTGGGGAATCCCCAAATGTTACCTACACCAACGGCGCTACCGGCTGCCGCCATGATAAAACCTAAGCGTGAGCTGAAGTGGTTAGTTGAACTTGTATTGGCCGATTGCATTGTGCCTCCCGTAAAAAGAAGGCGTATCTTAGGCGGATAAATAAGAAGTTCAACGCAATTTTAGTGCGTTAAAGTGATGTTAATGAGCAATTTATATTCCTATTTTGCTGATAATTTGGTGCTGTGTTTCGCTTACAGGCTTTGTGCGAGACTATATTGCGAGTAGCGATGACTCGCGACCTCACTTTAGCGAATAATTGCGATGATAAAAATGCAATGAATTGTGATCTTATGGTCAAAAAATACCGTATGGCAGAAGCTTAGTGGGTATTTTGATGCTATGACTTTACTTGAACCACGATTGTGACTGGATAAGTCTGAGTCATGTCGCAGCACTTTGTGTTTGAACGCCGTATCTTTTACATAGCCTATGGTTGAATGGTGATATGGCTTAAGGGAATGGCAGTGTGGTCCTTGACCTTTTTCAACACAAAGCTGGAATGCACACCTGCGATATGCACATTCGTCGTGAGTTTATCTAACAGGAAAGTGCGAAAGTGCGCCATATCTTGCACTAATACCTTAAGTTGGTAGTCGGCTTCTGAACCTGTGATCAGCGCGCATTCTTGGACTTCTTCGTAGGCTAGTACATTGGCTTCAAATTGATTGAGGATTGCTGGCGTGTGTTTTTCCATCCGCACATGTATATACGCAGTCAAATGCAGGTTGAACTTATCCGCCGACAGACGCGTTGCATAATCGGCAATATAACCCGCTTCTTCTAAGGCTTTAACACGGCGCGAGCAAGGGGACGGCGACAGGCCGACTTTATTGGCCAGTTCGAGGTTGGACAATCTGCCGTGGGTTTGCAGTAAACGCAAAATGGTTAAATCGAGTTGATCGAGTTTGTATGGGTGAGTTTCTGTCATCGAAAGCTTAGGGTTAGCTGGGTCTGCCCCTAGTTTGCCAGTCTTAGCCAAGTTTGCCAAAAATCTTGAGTCAATCGGGATTTAAAAGTTGGGAGAGTGATCACCCTTACTGACAGTGGGTGAGGGGCGCGCTGTCTGGATCTCCCACCATTTACCGCTATAGTTATAATACTAATAAGAGTGAGACACTGTATGCGCTTGAGTTTGCTGTTAATCTGCCTATTAATCTTACCGACGTATGCATTTCCTGCCTCGATAACCATTGGTAGTGCGTTAAATCGCCCACCCTATATTATCGAAGATGCCGAATCGGGACTTGAGATTGATATTATTAAGGCCGCCTTTAAGGAAATGGGCCAGTCAGTTAACTTTAAATTTTACTCTCGTAAGCGCCAAGTCTTATATTTCAACAAAGACAGATTAGATGCCGTGATGACCATGAACCCTGCAAATGGCGTCGATGGCTATTGGTCCAATGATTATGTCGACTATACCAATGTGGCAATTAGCTTGGCTGCGCAACATCTTGAAATAAAAAGTATTGCCGATCTTAAAAACTACAGTATTGCGGCCTTTGAGAATGCCCGACTATTGCTCGGCGCTGAATTTAATGCCGTAGCGCAACAGACGATTTATCGCGAAGTTGATACTCAATTAAGCCAGAATCGTATGTTGTACTTAGGTCGGATTAATACCGTGATTGCCGACCGTTATATCTTCACTCAATTGAATCGGTTTGTTGAGCCCAATATCGACACCCAGCAAGCATTGAGCTATCACTTTATTTTCCCGCCGACATCCTATCGCATGGTATTCCACAACTCAGTGGCGCGGGATACTTTTAATCAAGGGCTGGCAAAAATTAAGGCCAATGGGATTTATCAGACCTTAGTGGTCAAATACTTAGGCAGTGCTTAGCAAGGCCTAAGTATTTGAGCGAAAGGCTGAATCGAGATGATCAACTACAGAGGTTAGCGTTCAGGCTCGTTCACGAGCGCTTGCGTGAGAGGACGTATTTTACTGACTAAGAACACGCTCAAGCTGCTGATGAAGGCGGCTAAAAAGGTCGAAAACAACACATCTTGTGGCCAGTGCATCCCTAACAGCATGCGGCTCAATCCCATCAAAAATCCCCAACCCAATAATACCAATGCAACGCTAGGTAAGCCTGCTAGCAGCAGATAGTAACTGGCGGTGAGCACCAGCGTCACAGCAAAAATGGTATGCCCAGAAGGGAATGAGTAGCCGATTTCATTTTCCCAATGCTGGTGAATGCGCGAGTCGAGCTTCATCTCAGGCTCCGTCACTTTTAAGCCATCGAGCGCAGTGGATATTGTCTTGGAGCGCCCCTGTTTATCTAATTGATAAAAGGCATCGAGTGAAAGCTGCTCGTTCGTAGGCAGTGCTTGCTTAGCCAAAAAGACCAGATTAGGTCTGGGCTCTTTAAAATAGGATTTGAGCGTATGGCTCACACTTAAGCTGATGACTTGGCTGAGGCTAATGGCTAAAAACAAACTCATAAAGAGGGCTTTAGGCATAAGACGATAGGCGATAGCGAGCACAAACAACACAGTGGCCACGCCATAAGGCGCCGTGCCCGTCATGGTAATCCAATATAAGGTTCGGGCTAAGTGAGAGTGCAGATCGATCAGTGGGAACAGCTGATTCTGGGTCAGTAACAGTAAGCCAGGAATGCTTGCCAGCAATAACCAAGCAAAGCCTAAACGGCGGAAAAGATAGGCGCTATGGGTCAAAATATAAGCCTCTTGATAAACGCCATAGGCTACAACGCGGCAATGGCTTTGCCAATAAAAAAATCCCGACAGCAAAAAGTGGCGCTGTCGGGGGTCTTCAAGGGTGGATCGGTTGGGCGCTGTTACGCCGTGTTCTTGGGTTGATGCCTTGTGACAAACATCAAAATCAGTAGGACAACTAACAGTAATCCTGTGCCCATCAGCAGGGCGTAATCTTCCAGTTGCAGTATCGAGTAAAGCACGGCATATAAACTCACCAGCATAATGCCTACTATCGCACCGCGCTTGATGCTTGCAGTAGCACTGCCCACGTAGGCGGATACCGACAACACGGGAATACAGGCGGCAATTAAATAGGCATGCAAGAAGGCTAAATGCTCAGACAGCGACAGCAGTAGCAAATAGAACAAGGCCATGGCGCTGCCGACTAACACATATTGAATCGTGCTGAGGCTGGTTTTTTGCCCAAGCTCAAAAATGAACAACATGATAAAAGTCAGTACGATAAACAGCAGGCCGTATTTCACTGAGCGTTCAATCTTGCCATAGTGAGTCACAGGTTCGAATAAAATCGCATTGGCCGATACTTCGGTCAGGCTCGATTGATTACTCTTAATGAACTCCTGAGGATAGTTACGGGTTAAGTGACTGATATTCCAGCTTGCCGTAAAGCCCTGCGCGTTAATATCACGCTCTGCGGGCAACAATCCCTTAAAGCTGGGGTGTGGCCAATCCGCATGAATATTGAGCAGGGTTTGCTCACCCAGTGGCAGGGCGCTGATGGACTGCGAGCCGCGCAGTGTCATCGCAAAGTCCACACTAAAGTCACTCGCTTCACCGACTTGTACACCTTGGTTGAAGCCTTTTTCTAAGCCGCCAGTGGTGCCTAAACCTGTACCCGACATCAGCGAGCCTGACAGCGTGACCGCATCACCCGTTAATTCAAGTTTATCCACTTTATCAATGGCTTGATTTGATGAGACACCAAAGGCGAGACGCGCATTTTTATTGTCAAAGGCAATGAGGTTGGGGATTTCATAATGACTTAAACTGAAATCTGCTTTGCCTTGCAAAGTGGCGTTATAAACTAAGGATTGATAAATGCCGCGGGTACGGAAATCATGCTTAAGATCTAAATCTAGCTTGAGTTTTTTTGGCAGTATGACCAATTCATCTTGATAGGTACGCTTTACTTGATGGCGATTTTTGCCATCGGCGCTGACTTCTTCCTGCATCACAAAATAGCTATAGGGAATGACAAGCACAGGTCCTGAGAGCGTTTGCTGCTCGCCCCATGAACGGCCAATTTCATCGACAACACTGTGGTACAGGGCTTCGCGATCTGAGGTCATGTCCATGATGATCCCTAATGGGATCAAAGCTAAGATCGACAGTATGCCTATGGTTAACGCTTTCAATAGAGTCGTGTTTTTAGCGAGTGACGTCCCTTTACTGTGTGAGGACAGTGCCTGTGGCGATTCCATGTCTATTCCTTGATTTTGATTGAATTTTTTAAGGAGTGCGCGCACCACTAAATAGGCCGCGCCACCAAATAAGGCCAAACTAAGTAGGGTGAGTACCCAGAAAATAATACTGAACATTGGATTTCATTCCCTATGAAATACAGTACTGAACCTTAAGTTTTTATGCCATGTTTCGCCAAGAAGGCTAAGCATTAACGGCAAGTATTAAAACAGATTTCCCCACAAGAGTTGCGGGCAAGTTGCTGATCAATAGTGGCAAAATTATGGCAGTGGCTGTTAATTAAAATATTAAGCGATACATGAGTTACTCAAAAGCATTGCGCTTTAGCCAAACTCTGGGTGTTTTGCCTCATAGTCGTCTTCTTTTCGAATATGCTTAAGCAGTGCTTCGAAGCTTTGCTTAAAGACGTCAAGTTCGGCGGAATAGACTACGGCATGGTGGGAAAACCAGTGCTGTTTTTCCCGCTCACGGTTACTGTAATCGGGCCAAATACGCAGCTCATACTCATCACCTATGACGACAATGACATAGGCGATGGCGCCATTGCTAAAGATGATGCATTGGGGCAGGTACACCAGCTCTTCACCTTTAAATAACTCATACCAGATTGCTTCGGTGCGCCAACTCACTATCGGTAGTGGCGCTTTGATAGAGCAACCAATGGACTGATGTTGATTGAACAATACGGCGTTAATGTGATCCATTGAAAAGGGCTGGTGATCGCCATTTTTAGCGGCAAGTGAATACAAAATATTCATTAAAAATGGCAGCTTAGTGCCATTGCCCGTTTTGCGGCCGCAGAGTTGTGCTTGGCGATAGTAGAGATTCATCATCAATCCTTAATGAGATGTCAGTGCGCAGTTGGCGCTACCTTGAGCCGTGTAACTCACAAGACTGTAAAGCGATAGCCGTTAAGTTATAAATGGCTTATGTTATCCGAACAGCGCGCTGCATGAGCTGGTTTGCGGTGTATTTTAGGGGCTCATTTGAAAGATACAAACTACATCAGCATTTTTTAGAATCTTAGTTTTGTCTGTTGGGCTTAGTGTTTGCAGGTTTTACCTTAGGAAACGAGATGTCTAATCCCTTTTCACCCCGCGAATGGCTGCAATTAACGATGCAGCAGCAAGGATTATTGCAGCCACAGACTTCGGTGGCTGAGACTATCTCGCGCCTCAGTTATGTGCAAATCGACTCGATTAATGTGGTTGAACGGGCGCATCACCATGTATTACATAGCCGTATGCCTGGATACCAGCCGAAGATGCTCGATTCGGCTTTGGCTAAAGGTGAGATTTTTGAATATTGGTTCCATGCGGCGGCTTATTTACCGATTGCCGATTACCGGTTTAGTTTGCAACGTAAACAACAGTTGCAAAATGGCGGTAAGCATTGGTTTGAACCCGATGATAAAGTGATGCAGGAAGTGCGGGCGAGAATCCTTGCAGAAGGGCCGCTCAAGGCCAGTGATTTTGAACACAGTGAAGGTAAAAATGGTGCCTGGTGGGATTGGAAACCTGCGAAAAAAGCCCTAGAGCAGCTCTTTATGCGTGGTGAGTTGATGGTAGGGCGGCGGGAAAAATTCCAGAAGGTTTACGATCTCACTGCGCGGGTGTTACCACAAGGTATTAATACCGAAGCACCAACAGAGGCTGAGTTTATCCGTTATCTGATTGATCGTTATCTCTATGCCCATGCCTTTGGCACAGCGGCGCAAATTGCCTATCTACGTAAAGGATTAAAATCAGCGGTTGCCCAAGAGCTGGCAGAGATGCACTCACAGGGGTTATTAGCCAGTTTTAAGGTTGCAGGCCAAAGTTACTTCTATCACTCTGCATTACAGCTCAATGCGCCATTACCTAATAAAGTGTGGCTGCTTAATCCCTTCGATAATTTATTAATCCAACGGCAACGACTAAAGCAATGGTTTGATTTTGATTATCAAATTGAAGTCTATGTGCCCGCTGAAAAGCGTCGGTATGGTTATTATTCTTTAGCGATTCTGTGGCGCGACACTTTTGTTGGCCGTGTGGATGTGAAAGCCGATCGCCAAACGGGCATATTGCTATTACAGCAATTGACCTTAGAAGAGGGCGTGATGGTGAATGGCTTAGATGAGGATTTCTGTGCTGCATTTGACATCGCCATCAAGGAATACGCCCGCTTTAACAGTTGCGATCGCTGGAAGTTAGTTAAAGCAAATCATAAAGGCCTGAAGCAAAAATATGCACGGCAACAAAAG
>NZ_JAMTCC010000073.1:0-9364 GCF_025370265.1 Shewanella septentrionalis
TGTTCCGGCGCGGTGCCGCTCTATCGATAATTAAAATGTCGCCGTCGTATATACCGACACCTTCCATGCTTCGTCCAGCTGTGCGGCCGAACCACGTAGAACTAGGGTGCTCAACAAGGAGTTGATCGAGGCTAAGCGGTAATTCGAGGTAATCTGCAGCAGGTGAAGGGAAGCCGCTTACCCCTGCACTTGCATTGCATGTAATCAATTTCACAAGCCAAAACCACTGTATAAATAATCAGTAATGATAGCAGTAAAAAAATAAAAATCTAAAATTTCGATCCTGCTGCCGGTTCCTGACTTTTTTCGGTGGGTAATCGCCGCGCTCTTTGCGGTGTTATCCACAAAAAATCAGGGTTCGGTGGCGAATGGCTTTTCGCTTGAAATGGTCATGAGCGATGGAAAATCGGTAAATAATTTCTGACAGCCGCTTTTGTTGCATAAATCTGGTCAATACCCACAGATTATTGACCACTTGTTGCAGAATACTTGGTAATCTCATGGCAACTGTCTAGATCCACGGTGAACAACTCCTAGACAGCCAGCCCCCGCAAGGGGGCGTTCTATCTTTATAAACGCCAAGAGACGACAAAGGATACAAATGACTATTAAGAGTGAGTATCTTCATGTCATTTTTGGACATAAATGCGTTAGAGCGATTGTTCTAATTATTTATGAGTGTACTTTCATGCGTGAATAGGTACGCATAAAACTCGAATAAAAGTGAGAGGATTTGAAGCTCTCACTTTATTAACAAATTAGCTATAAGCTGCTTGCTTGATTAAGTCATAAATCAAATCACCAGCAAACTGTGTTTTAAAATCGACTTTAACGTCTTTACTTATTTGCTCAAACAGAACCTTAGCATGTTCAATTTTCCGTTCTTCCTCTTTACGAAGACTATCCTTTCCATCAACATTTTTTGTTTCAATGATGAAATTCAGAAAATCACCTTTACTTGTCTTAACAACATACGCAAAGTCAGGAGAATATGAGTAGCCACCAGATACAGGGATCTTAATTGAGTTCTTCGGAATCTTAGTAAAGACTGATACAGACTCAATCTCACCGTCAGTAATATTCAGTTTCTCAAGTTCAGAATCGTAAAATACATCTTCAAATAGGTATGCATCAAGAGGGGTAAGCGAGTCATCATTATAAACACCTAAATCACTTGCCATAACTTCGGTTCTAGGTTCACCCTGAACATCAGTAAAATTAGTTGGATGCATACTGTTTGCTATAATGTTATAGCCAAGGCCAAACTTATTGAATGAATTATTCAATAGGAATTTACTGAATCCTGATTTTACTTTTCTGATTGTCTGAATGTTCAAATAGTCAGTAATATCTATCGTATTTTGTACACTTATAAATGCTTTATGCAGTGTAGATAACTTGATAAATGCTTCTTGCGATAAACGATTCAAAAATTCTTTATAAGTCATAGTAGAGAACTTGGTGAAATCATCATCATTACCAAATCTTGACTTGGACATAGCAGTATCATTATGGATATAAACCGTTTCAATACGTGTCTGTACTCCTGTTTTTTTGAATTTGTCTGACTCTTCAATCAAATATTTTTTAAACAGCTCAAGAAAGTCATCTTCGCTTGCAATTTTATATTCTAAAATCGCTTTCTGGTTAATCATGTCCCAAAGTGCTTTTAGTTCATCGAACTTACCAACACGCATCTTAGAGGTTTTTTTAGTACCATTATCAACCTTAATCTTGTTAGGCTTAACACCCGTTGGGAATGCATTAGGGTATTGTGCTTTCAGTTTTGAGTAAGCATCCGAACCAAGTAAATTTTCATTTTCGTCAATGATCCCTTTATCCAATAGCTCCATCATAATTTTTAATGAAGATAAATTGGGGTATTGTGCTGTAATTTTATCTTTGATTTCTTGAGTTAACTTGCTTGGTACAGTTTCTTTGAATGATGAATCATTCACCTCTTTAACAAGAGTGCGTAGAAAGTCTTTTTCGGTAAAATCCACATAATAATTAAGCATAAATGAACGGTCTTTAACACGTCCCATATACTCATTTACAGGTAGACGAAGGCCACGGCCAACCTCTTGAAGTTTTGACGTTGTACTACCACTGGAGCGTAATTTACAGATTTGGAACACATTTGGTGAATCCCACCCTTCACGAAGTGTCCATTTACTAAAAATAAAACGTCTTGGATTATCTAGCGAAAGAAGTAATTCTTTATCGTGCAAAATTTCACTTATTTCTTGTTCGATTTTCTCATCTTTATCGCTATTATCTTTAGAGAAATATCCACCGTGAACAACAGACACATCTTTAATAGTCTTTTCTAGGTATTCTCTGTAGAAGGCATCAGTTTCAACTTTTAAGCATTGTTTAGCCTCTGCAACAACCCATTCTTCAAACTTAGTTTTTAAGCTTCCTGAGAGGTTGTTTCCATCACGATAACTTTCTATATCATCAATAAAAAAAAGCGATAACGGTTTGATCCTTGGCCGTTGAGTCAGTAACTCACGTTCAAGCTTGAAATGTTCCTTAATCGCTTTACGGATCATATTATCTTCAAGTGTATCCGAGTATGAATAAGGATTGATAGACTTGCCGATTTTAAGCTCGATACCGTTACTCAAGACAACCATTTTTGTGTTAAGTGATTCAATATACAGATCATGAATCTCATTGTGTGTCTTAGATAATGACTCACCTTTAGCTAGTTTATAAACGGTTTTACTCCCACTTTCGTTTAACTCAAAAGTTGCTTCATTCGCCGTTGATTTAGTGAGTTTAAGGTTTGCAAAATCATCACCAACAACATCTTCAATAAAAGCGTTAATCCCTTTTACTAGGTCGTTGTTAAACGCATCCACAGCAGTTAGTCGATAAACAAGGTTTTCGTAGTCTTCGTTGAACGTAGCACCAAAACGAATAATGTACTGAGCATTAAGCTTGCTGATGTTATCCCATGTTTTTTTAGCTGTAGGAAACTTGTGAGGCTCATCAATTATGATAAACGGTCTTACGGCGCTGATGGCGTCAATGGGTGTATCGAATTTGTTATCTAACAATCCAGTGTCGTAAGTATCAACTAATGATTTTGAGTTAATCATTCCAGAGTTGATAATCAATACGTGGATATGCTTTTTATTAAAATTATTCGCTTCAACAAAATCATGAACCGCTTGGGGCATAAAAGATTTAGTATTCTTACCTGAACCTTTTTGACTTTCTACAACATAAGTTTTTAATTCACGCTCGTAATCATCACGGAAATGTTCTTTAAGTGCGTCACTTTTCAGAAAATTAACTGTTCCTGCTTTAATTGAAAGCGTTGGGACAATGACAATAAACTTGTTGATACCAAATGCTTTGTTGAGATCGTACATTGATTTAGTATAGGTATAAGTCTTACCTGTACCTGTTTCCATCGATATATCAATAACGTTACTTTTAGCGTTGTAATACTCTTTTTTATGCTCTATCCCGTTGAACTCTTGTACTGTCTTGATGTTTGCATAGTATTGAGGGCTTGTGATACTAAGCAAAGGGTTTACTCTAAGCCGAACGATAGGATCGCCAGATTGTTGAGGCTGCGCCCCAACAAACATACTCATCAATGCGTCTACTCCAGCCTTTTGATGCGGCAGGTTCTTCTCAAATGTGAATCCCTTTGACATTAGTTTCGCCCCACCAAATCAATTTCTAATGACTTTTTATTAGCATAACTTTTTAGGGCTTCGTTTAACTCCATTTGCTTCACGCTATCAAAGTTTTTACCAAAGAAAACAATCTTATTAGGTGAGAATTCTTTGTCTGTATCGAGTTTTTGAAGAAGGGCTTTCAAAGCAGCACTAGAGAAATCGGATGCAATCATATACAAGCGGTTATCGCAAAGGTGAGCAGTATAGTCATCTAGGTCGATATCTTGAACAGGGGTTATTAACTCACTACCATCATACAAACGCCAAGTGGTAAGAAGCGTATGATATTGCTCATCAGTAAGCATCACATCATCAAACATTGTCATCGCCATTAAAGTCAGTTCTTTATCGTCATCTTCGACTCTGAAATCTTCTACAGTTTCAAAAATTTTAAAGCCTAAATCACCTTTAAAATTAGGACTTTCTTCACGAATTTTTTCAGCTGATAGCTTTATCCTATCCTTTGTTATATCAAAAATTGTTGCATATCCTGCTCTATATGCATCAGTTTTAGACGCTGTAACTTCTGGAAGTTGAACAACAATAAACTTTCGATTTCCACCGTCATCAACGTTTAATCTCATTAAGGATTCAGCTGATGTTCCTGAGCCTGCAAAAAAATCTACAACTATGTCGTCTTTATTCATACCAATTTGGAATGCTTTTTTTAGTAATCCCGTAGGCTTTGGATTATCAAAAGGTGCAGATGAAACAAATAAATTTTTTAATTCTTTTCTTGCACCGTCAGTATGACCGACATCATCATATGACCAGTACGTATTAGGTATAACACCATCTTGAACTTCTGACAGATAACGCTTTAATTGAGGAGCACCATCACCTTTTTGTCCAAAGAAAACTCGACCTTCTTCGATCCATTCTTGCATCTTATTTTTATTAGTTAACCAGCATCGCCCTTGTGTTGGTGAATAAGCTTTTCCAGTTTTAGGATTTACGATCTCATAGAGATATGCTTCGGATACAGTTTTTACTGTAAGATTGTCAGGTCGCCATAATCCTTTCCCATCATTACTATCATATTTATATAAAGAGTCTTGTTTTTCTGTTCGAGGCAATAGGTTACGATTGAATAACGACGATTTTTGATAAACTAAGATATGATCATGCATTGCAGGTATACCTTTCGCGTCATTTGAAGCTGCATAACGTTTATGCCAAATAATGTTAGATACGAAATTCGCTTCACCGAAGATCTCATCGCAAATAATCTTTAGTTGGCTTACTTCGTTATCGTCTATTGAAATGAATATTGTACCGTCTTCCTTTAACAATTCTCTTGCAATGTAAATTCGAGGATACATAAAGGTTAGCCAAGCACTATGGCTGCTAGAACCTTTGTCTGTGAATTCTAAAATACGCTCTGCTTCTTCAAGATCAATTCCTGCTAATTCCGCAAGTTGTTCTTTTGTAAATTTTCTGTCGTCGTGGTAAACGAAGTCGCCCGATCCAGTATTGTATGGAGGATCAATATAAATCATCTTAACCTTCTCACTGTATGCGTTAACCATATGCTTAAGCACTTCGAGGTTATCGCCTTTGATAAGCAGGTTTTTACTGTTTTTATTCTGTTCTAATTGATTATGTGCAAGGTCTTCATTGATCAATGTTTTAGGAGGAAGATTAGTCAATAAGCGAGCATAAGACTTACCAAGCCAGTTTAACGTGTAAGATTCTTTTGAAAGCTCAACTTTATTTGCATTAACCACTTCAAGCATTTTTTCTTGGATGAAGTTTCCCAATTTATCAAAGCATTGAGGGAAGTGCTTTTTTAGAAGTGCAAGCTGTTTACTATTTACAGTCTCAATGTTCGAATGAAGAGTTTCTTCTTTGATTGTCATTTTGTGTATCCGATTTTATTCTTGTAAATCTATATAAGACTGATTTTATTCTGAATCAGTGTTGTCAGTAATCTTGATTGATGCTTCTGTTAGACCTATACGCAGTAACTCAGCTAAAGCCCCGTCCAAGCTTTTGAAGATACGAGGTTCATAAGGCTGTCTAGAGCTACTTAACACCAATGGTTCACCATTCCACTGAGAACCATCGAAAACGACTGTGTATGCGCTTTTCATACCTAAAATTTGTGCGTGATCGATAATCCCGCTCTTGACTCGCTCTTTAGCCATAGAGCTAAGTATGCAGTTGCCACCGTTTATACCTGAAATCATAATAATCCACCCAATATCCGTTTTTGCTACGATATCAAATATTGTTTTAAAGGTGGAGTTTTGTTTTAAAAAATTAGATGTGGATAGCTATTCATTTTTGTCAGCCATAGAAAGCTTCAAAAGTACGATGAGGGTAAGGTGTGAAACTGATAATGGGGCAAAAGTGCGTTAGCCCGAGGTCAGCGCAAAATGACGAAATTTGGCGCGTGAACCAGACAAGGCAAGCCTGATTCAATCACACTAGCACTCTGATATCGGTAATGGCCTTCATGTGGAAAAGCTGGGACATAAAAGCGCTGCCCTCAGCTTTACCACAATCAGCCAGATTAACATTTGCGGTGGTCGTAAGTTTGCGCTCCGCGCTCAATAAGTTTTCTGATTTCATCTTAAAAAGACAAAGTGAAAATTTAGCTTTTGTGGCGCAATTTAACATTATGGTTATTGTGCGCACTGCGTTTACTGACGCAATATTGGGGCTACTACGAACTGATTTTAATCCGTTGACGCTCTGACAAAATATCTAGCATTAAACTGATGTGTTTAATTTCATTGTGCATCTTTAAGTCATGATATCCAGGGTTCCAATAGTTACGCTTATCTGTACTTGGTCTTTTTCCTGCTGCTTGGCAAGATATGCATTTCCCACTAATGGCATACCGTTTAGGGGTTTGACTATCGCATCCGTCACACGGGTGACGAGAGGTAAACATACGTTGATGCTCACGAGAGGCTAAAACGCATTCATCTTCTATTGATAGGGAAGGGGCTTCATTAGCCATATTCATTCACTCAAGTCTTATATATTCAACTTTGACGTCATTTTCTGTTTATCGTTGCATATCTTTCTAAGTTAATCGTTTTTTTACTTTTGAAATGGTATGCCTAGAACAGCCTAATAGATCCACAATGTAGTTGTAACTTTTACCATCGATGAGCAACCCTTCAATCTTTTGATGCAGCACTTTATCTTCAGGTCTGCCTTTATACTTACCGGCTAGCTTTGCCCGCTGAACGCCTTGGGCTTGTCGTCTGCGTCTATCTTCGTAATCTTTACGTGCGACTGCGGCTAGCATATCTAACATCATACTGTTGAGGGCCGACATCATCCGCTCGGTAAATGTATCGGTGTTTTTCATAAACTGATAGCTCGTTGGCAAATCAATCGATACGACTTTTATGCGTTTTTGATTAATGAGGCTTTTAAGCGTTTCCCAGTCATGGCTATCCAATCGACTTATGCGGTCTACTTGTTCAACCAGAAGAACGTCCCCTGGTTGCGCAACATCAAGCAGCCGAAATAACTCTGGTCGCTTTAAGCTGGCGCCCGATTCATTCTCTTCGAACCAACATGCAATGTTTAAATCCATTTGTTTGGCAAAGTCAGATAATTGCTCTTTAGCTCGACTGGCGTCTTGTTCAGCTGTTGATGCTCTTAAATATCCGTAGATCCGCATGACCACCTCAATGAGTGCACTTTACATAGGTGTTTATATGTGGGTGCATTATACATATAAAAATGCAAAATAGTGCACTTTGATTGGGAGGTGCACTTTAGGTGTACTCAAAACGTCAAGAGAAGTTGTCGGGGGGAGATAGTTATTTTTTCGTCAACTTTACGACAGAGCTAAACAAAGGGGCTGAATTGATCGACCCCTTATCAGTTACGCTTCTGGCATGCTTGTCCAGACTAGTCACTTTCAGCAGAGAGTAGATCTGGATTAATTACTAGGTTTCTAACTCCGTGGGCATGATCTTCATCGAAGACATTGCCCTCTAACCATTGACCTACGCTGTTAATGTCTACCTTCATGACTTTTGGACGTACGCTCCAGCTCACCTGTAGTGGTGAAGCGATCTCGTTATAACCTGGACCGGTGGTTGAACCTTCATACTCCACTGGCTCGCCAGTATTGTTTGGAATATTTAGGGCCTGGTTAAATCCGTTTTTAATGCCTAACTTTGTCAGTTCCATAAAACTCATTGCTTTAGCGTCATTTACTAGCACAAATACCTGAGTTTCTACTCGGAGCTGAGGGTTGCTATTCGCTTTACTGAGACAAGCTCCCAGAGTCGGACCTGGGCTCACTTTAGCGGTTGAATGGACATAATGCACTTCAATGGTATCCCCTGGATGCAGGCTACCGTGTTGACTCGCACCGACTTCATGTTTAAGGGGGCTTAACTCTTTTTTAGATAACTTACCAGTATATTGATAACCGGTCTGGTAGCCGTGGCCATCACCATTGCCGGCATATTTGGTGAACTCCCCGCCTTTATGCTCGGCATTCTTATGGAAATGTATATTGCATAAGTTCATTTCCATGTAGTCAGGAGCTTCAGAAAATATGCGCTTGTTATTGCCTTGAATACTATCTATATCTCTTGGTGACTGAGGACCATAACCTTTACCTAAAGTATTAGAAGCCAATGAAGTTCTTTGATTTTCTATTACTTTATCTGAAACGCTATGACTTGCATCTTGTGTCATCCCTGCATTAACCAAAAGTGGGAAAAGCATAGCTGTAGCGCATAATACTCGTGTTTTGTTCATGATATGATTTTTCCTTTTAAAGGAGAGAGGAAGTCCAATGGCCCGAAAGCGTATATTAATGTTTATTTTATGATTTACAACAGGTGTATGGCAAACGGGGTTCTGTCGCAAACTGATATCTTGCGGCTATAATTTGAGGGCGCAAGCCCTCTCAGATACAACTATGCCGCCAAAGCATAAAACTGCTCCCATGGTGTCATATTTTCAGCGCTCATCATCTGACCTTTTTTAATCATGTCGCACACTTCAATACCCGCTAATGTTGCCTCTGCACCAAGCCAAGATTTCCATCCTAGACATTGATGCATTTTTCCCTTCACTTTTCGATGGCTTTGCTCGACAATATTATTCAGATATTTGATTGCCAATACTTCAATCATAAACAGCATATTCCCAGATAACCAAAGGCGAAGGTTGACCGTATCTAATGCAGCAGCATTAGCACTGCTTTTATCAATAACAACCTTTTCTGGCAACCCATGTTGGTTGATGGCTTTGTTGAAAAATGCCTGAGCAGCTGACTCGTCGCGGGTTTCACTCAAATAAAAGTCAATAATAGTACCATACTTATCGACAGCTCGATAATAGTAAACCCAGCGACCTTTTACTTTGATGTAGGTTTCATCCATTCGCCAGGAGCCAGAGACTCGACGTTTTTTATTCCTGAATATAGCATCGAGTTGCGGTGCGTATTTAATCACCCACCGGTTCAAGGTTGAGTGGTCAAAATGAATATGACGCTCAGCGAATATTTCTTCTATTTCACGATAACTGAGTTTATAAGCCAGGTAATAACGCAACGCCATCATGATGATATCTGGTGGATAATGTCGTCCTGAAAAGTTGATTGTCATGCTATTGAGACTCGGAGAAATATCGGAATAGTATTAACATTATGATTTACATCGTCAACTTTGCGACAAAAC
>NZ_JAMTCC010000074.1:0-9095 GCF_025370265.1 Shewanella septentrionalis
GCCACGCTTGAATTTACACTAGGCCAGAAGCTCGATGCGCTCGATATTAAATTGGCACTCGATAAGCACATTGAAGATGGCGCACTCATTCCGCTTGATAAAGAGTCTGCGACCTTTACCAGCGCCGCCCACATCAAAGCCGAAACTAACCTGCTAGAGAGCATCAAGCCAAAAACGGCCAACATGCGCCAAGTGGTCGATACCAACACGCTTCAAGGCAAAGGCTTAAATGCGGACAACCAAAAGAAAGTCTCTGAACTGTTCGCCAGTACCAAACAAGTTAACCTAGTGAACGTCTTTGGTAGCAGTGAACAGCTCGCGACCGCCCTGCTCAATGTCGGTGAGGCCAACGGTAAACGTATTCACATCATTACCCCTGACATGAAAAGCAAACTGCAAACCAGTGAACGAGTGCAACGCGATTCATCGACTGTGGTGAAGTGGATAATGAACCACTTCAAACCCGACCACACCCATACACTCAGCAGCTTTACTAAAACGGCCAACAACACTAACCGCGATATTTTAGTGGTTGAGAACGCCAATAAACTCGGCCTTAACGACTTTAATGCCCTGCTCGCGCAAGCCAAAGCGGGTAACAGTAAAGTGATTTTGCTCAATCACGCCAATGCCAAGCAAGGCATGAAAGCCGGTAACGCTATCGAGGTACTTAAAAAAGGCAACGTAAACGAAAGCAACTGGGTCGCCACAAAACAAAGCAACACAGCCATGCGACTGCATGAAAGCAAAGACAGTGACAGGGTTAACCTGATTGCAAAAACTTACGCGCAACTGCCCGAGAAGCAACACACCCAAGTCATTGCGGGCACCCATAAAGATGTGAAGCAGCTTAACAGCGCCATTCGCGCAGAACTGCAAAATCAAGGTGATGTATCGCGCCTTGGGCTCAACATCCCTACCCTTAATCCCGTGTTCTTATCCGCGCAGCAACGGGAAGTCGTCGGCCAGTACACCAAGGGCATGGTACTCACCCAATGGCAAAAAGTCGGTGGCCGCAATCAACAGCAGCAATTGACGGTGGACAGTGTAAACCGTGATAACAACACCCTCACGCTGATAGACAAAAACGGTAAAGCATCTGAGATTAACCCCAGCAGCAAAGCCTTTAAAGCCGCAGAGTACGTGATCGCTAAACCGGACAATTTACATATCGCCAACGGCGATAAACTCATCATGGCCACAAACCATCAAGACAGTGGTTTGAGCAAACAAATTTATACGATCAACGCCCTGTCCAAAGAATGGGTCACGCTCAAAGACGAAAGCGGCAAACAGCACAGCGTTAAAGCCAGTGCATTGCACCATGCGCCGCTCAATCATGGTTACGCCACCACGCCAAGCAATGCCAGCCCTAATGCAAGTCACCACATCGTCAACATTAAAGCCTATAGCGCCTCAAAAGAGTGGTTACATGACACCCTGACACAAGGCATCAAACACATCGATATATTCACCGACAAGGCACAACAATTTGATGACCGATTAGAAAAAAGTGAGGTGAAACCATCCAGTATTTCGCGCATCATGCAAGCCGCTGACATGCCAGAAAAGTTCGTGAATAGCCAAACCACGGCCCTGCTCACCCAAGATGTGACCGCAGCACTGAATGCCATTGGTGCCCAGCATCAAGACAAAGGGCTTATTCACAATGCCGTGGATTTTGCCATCCAGCACATTAGCGAGAAAGAAGCCGGTTACTCACAAAAAGAACTGATTGTTAATGCGATCAAGTACGCCTTTGAAGAAAAAGGCACCAGCATTACCCAACATGAAATCATCAACACCCTGCAACACATGGCCACGAACAGCACGGATAAAGCCGCGCCCTCACTCCTGAGCGCCGAATACCACGACGGCACCCGCTGGACCACCCAAGCCGCTATCGATACCGAAGTGCGTATTTTAGACAGACTGCAAGCGGGCAAAGACCAACTTGCGCCCCTAACCAGCGTTGAACACGCCGCGCAGGTACTCAGTCAAAATCAAAACCTGACCGATGGCCAAAAAGACTCGACCTTATTGATAACCACCACCAAAGACCGATTTGTGGCAGTTAAAGGGTTAGCCGGTACGGGTAAATCGACCATGCTTGAAACGGGTATCGATCTCGTTAAACAAAGCGAATCCATTCTCAACACACAACCCAATAAGACACCGACACAATTCATCGGTCTAGCGCCGACACACGCCGCCGTTAACGAACTCAAAGACAAGAACGTCGAAAGCCAAACGGTTCAATCACTCCTAAGCAACTTTTTAAGCCAAGATGCGAAACCTGACCAATACGCCAACACCGTGTTCTTGCTCGATGAATCCTCGATGACCAGTAACGCCCAAATGGATAAATTTACCCATTTGATTGAGACAACAGGCGCGCGCGCCGTGTTCTTGGGTGACACTAAACAGTTAACGTCCCAAGAAGCGGGTAAACCTTTTGAACTCGCGTTAAACAAAGGCGCAATCAATAGCGTCACCATGAAAGACATTGTGCGCCAACAGAACAGCACGCTACTGAGTGCAGTACACAATATTGTCGATCGCCAAGGCGAAAGCGCTATTGATAAAATTCAGCAACAATTACCCTTTGACCAATACACCGCGCCCACCGCGAACGACGTGGTAACGCCCGAAAAGCAGGCTACCGCTAACATCAATCAAAGCTTGAATATCATTTCAACTTTGCAGTCGATAACCGATAACCCGAAGAAAAACCAGCAACTGGCGACCGAAGCCCTGCCCGCCACGGTGGCACTGGAATACTTGGCCAGAACACCTAAAGCGCGTGAAAATACCCTTATCATTGCGTACACCAACAAGGAACGCGACGACATTACCCACGAAATCCGCCAAGGGTTACAGCAACAAAAAAGCCTCAGTACCGAGCAATTCACTGTACCGAGATTACGTGGAGTCCATGCCAGCAAGGCCGAACTGGCGACCATGTTGCCCTATCAGCAGGGGTTAATCCTGACGACCAGTAAAGACAGTTATTTTGAAATTATGAAGGTCGATAAGCGCAATAACATGCTCACCCTCGCGGATATGAAAACCGGCGAGGAAAAGCATTTCTTTCCCAAAAATCACGGCCACAAATTTACGAACCTTTGGGCTAAGAGTGAGCAACCTCTCGCAGAAGGCGACAGTATCATGCTCCGCAAAAGCGATATTGACCGTGAAATGCAGGGCAACAAAACCTATACCGTTAGCCGCATTGACGATAAACAAATGCAGCTCAAATCCACGGATAACCACACATTAACGCTCTCAACCAAAGAGTTGAAAGATGCTCATTGGGATTACGCATACACCCGCACCGCCGATATGGCGCAAGGGGCAACCTATGAGAATGTCATTACTGCGATTAAGGGCCAAGGTGCATTAACTAACGTAAGGCGCGCGTATATCGATATCACCCGTGCCAGTAAGCACGTAAAAATCATCACCGATAACCCGCAAAAAATGATGCTCTCATGGGTCAATAACGATCCCAATAAAGTCTCTGCACTTGAGACAAGAGATAACTATTACCCTGAACATACCCCGCTATTTAATGACAAACCCTTGCCGCATGAAAACCCAAAGTACCTCGATGTAAATGGATATGTGGATCTAAAACTGATGGCCACCGAGCTAAATGCCAAGCTTCCGGCCTACAGTGAATCACTGGCAACGCAGCTTTTAGGTGAGCCGAACCACGATAAATCAGACAAAGATAACCTGACATTTGGCAAAGAGGGGAGCCTAACATTGACCACAACGGGCCAATATCGTGGCTATTTTAAAGACTGGAAAACCGGCGATAAAGGCACCCTAATTAACCTGATTATGGTCGCTGAAAAATGCAGTTATAAGGATGCACTTTATAAAGCCGATAAAATGATGAACGAACCCGATAAATATAATCTGGTAAAAAACCCACAGCATGATGAATTAACACATGCCATTCCGGTTAAGCAAAGTCAATTAGAAGCGCGCGCGAAGCAATACTTTAATGAAGCGAAACCTATCGAAAACTCACTCGCACAGACGTATTTAAACAAGCAAGGCATCGACGTTAAGCAGCATGAAAACTTACGTTTTCACGATGCCGTTTATTCGTCAGAAAAACGTGGGACCTTCCCCGCATTAATTGCGAACATCACCAATGATAAGGATGAGACCAAGGCAGTAGAAATTACTTACCTTGATAAATCCAGCGGTGACATTGCAGCGCTTAAAATAAACAAGCGCATACTCGGCACTAAATCGGGGAACAGCACGACGATCAACAAAGGCAATAATTCAGACTATAGCATTGTCGCTGTCGGGGTAGAGAATGCACTTAAGATAAATGCTGACAATAAAAACGGGGCTGACGTTATTGCGCTAAACAATAATAATGACACTAAAACATTCAATACAAATGAATTGCGCGAAAACGTGATAGTGGTACTTGATACTAATAATTCACAAGACACTGCAAAACTGGCTAATGACCTTACCGAAAAATTCAGCAAGGAAAATATACATGCGGTAATTATTGAACCCAGCCTGATACCTGACGGCTTAAACAAAGTCGAAACGACAAAGCAATTAGTCAACGAAGCGGTCTATAGCATAACGACAAAAGACAATACACTATCTAAAGCCATTCAATCATTGAGTCATGATATTGCAGGCACAAAAAATATCACGATGAATGATGACAGCACTAACGTAGCAACGAATAAAATAAAGCACGATGAACACTATCAACATTTAGCAATGGATAGCCACCGTTCACCCACGAAAGAACATAGCCCCAACATCGACAATCCTAAATTGGATATTGGGGAAAAGACCATGTAATGAATATATAAAGAGGACACTTAGTCCTCTTTATTTTCGCCCGCTAAAATCTGCTCAACTTTTTCCTCTGCCTTTCTCATTGTGTCCTTATGCTTAATACCTGCATTCTGTATATCAACAGGTGCCGCATTGTATGTCTGGTAATAGACCAGACTGCTAGTGTGTTGCGCCTTAACTGTATAGGTCAGAATCACCTCTAACAGTTCGCGAGTAGATAACCCCTCGGCATCATCTTTATGCTCAAGAATACGCAGAGCAAACAAGATCAAATCTCGCGCGGCAGCAGCATCTTTTTCCAAACCCTTCTCTTCTCGATAAGCAACAATCTTGGCATAGAGATCTGCATCGCAGGGGACTTGCACAACTTTACTTCTGGCCATAGTGACATTATCCAATGTATTAAAAGTGTATTAACAACGTATAGGTTTGCATTATAACTGTATTAACCAGTGTATTAAAGTTTAATACACTCACAAATTGAGTTAATGAGTAATTCCTTTATAAACATCACTTTAATACTAAATAATACACGCGGTATTAATACTGTATTAATCCGCCTGAAACCATTGGCACAAGGGCTTTTAATACGATTGTATTATTTTAATAATACACCTTTAATACGATTTAGTGTAAAAACGAAATGAATTTTCAAAAAAAAATATTTAAATCATATTGATATTTAAATGCTTAATTTCAATAGCTTACACCACAAACAACCATAAGAATTGATTTATCAATTCTTGCGTGGGGTGTGGAGAATATAGGACGTACCAAGGTGGCATTTTTGCGTTAATTTCACGTGTTCAATTATTTCCGCTCAGGGCAAGTATATCAGCAACTTAGAACCCTTTGAAAGGGCTCGGGTTGTGTAAAAAAGTAGTCCCACGCAACCAATTTTCGGGCAAAAACCTCTTTAAGGTGGCATTTTTGTGTCATTTTCAGCAAAAAACGTGGCTTATTTTAGTGGCGTGAAGTGTGGACAATGCAAGACGAGCTAAGGTGGCATTTTTGCGTTAATTTTTTACAGATGTATATTTGAAACTAAACTAATTACATCAGACACATATAACATGCATAAATAATAAAAGCTGTGCAAAAAAGTAGTTTCCCGCAATCAAATTTACAGGCAAAACGTCTCTTATAGTGGCAATTTTTCCCCAAAAAAACTGGATTTTTTAGCGGCGTGAAGTGTGGTGAATATAGGACATGCCAAGGTGGCATTTCTGCGTTAATTTTATTTAACACTAATTATATACTAAATTAAATAATATCATAACCTTACAGGATTTCTGAAAGAGAATTATTATGGGACATGAATCAGTTCTCTAGAGATTTGATTCATCTTAAGGAAAAAACCGCCCCAGAACAGCTGAAAACGGGGTTCTAGGGCGGGTTTTAGGGGCTAGCGTGAATCAGTCTGGTGTAGAGTGATTCACAGGCTCATTTTTGGCCTTAATTAACGCAGAGCTAAGGGGCAGACACAAGCGAAGCATGCGCCGCTTGTGTCTGCCCAGCACCATTTATGGCGCGACCTTGAGCGACTAGTTAGCTGCCTTTCTAGGACTATAACTCGCTATTGGCTCCGCTATTCCAAGGCTCAATTGTCCAATTGATTATCAGCTTTGCTTGACATAACAAACTCGTTATATTCTTCAATCAGACCTAACTCTTTCGCAACTTCTTTTAAAGACAACTCTCTCAATATTTTTGTTGTTACTGGCCTCTTTTCATCTAAAAAAACGAGCGAAGAAATAAACTCTTTTGCTGGGTGAGAGACAAGTAGCATATATATGAAATCCGCCTCTTTTTTGCTGCCCATTGGAATTAAGTTAACTGTATCGTCAAAAATTACAGGCTTACCATTCATTGGCGGAATAATATTGAATTGAATATTTTTATAAAGTCCTGAAATTGCTATCTTCCAATCAGTGAATGAGTATTGACCAACGCCGAATATTGAAAATCTTGGTTTTCCTTTATAAATAGTGCTTTTTCTCCTATCGAGATACTCTTCATGCTGAATTAAGTAATCCCATGTTTTTGGAGCAAATTTCATAATCTCTGAAGTGTCTTCGCCAACATTTTTTTGAGTTACTATTACTACTTTTCTATAAGATTTTACTCGACCATTTCCTATGTCAGAACTTTTTAGCAACGGATATATATATGTGTCCTCGACATCTACTTTCTCACCAAATCCATTGATATATCCACCATCGACTTCTTCTAGCTCCATTACATTTGAACAATCGTGCTTTAATCCTGATCGCCAAACATAGGCAGAATCCTGCCCTTTTAAATGCCTCCACTTCTTATAAATTTCTACATCACTAACAATGATCCCATCTCTTTCACCTATCACATGTGAAGGAGTTGTTGATTCTAAAGAATCGTATACGTCACAATCTGCGTGGCCAGTTTCAGTTGTTAGTACAAATAGACACGCTTCCACAGACGCATCGAAGTATGCTTTCGCATCAATAGGATATATGTGCCCGAAAAATTTATGTTCTTTAGACTGCCTAACTTGTCTCATAACTTTTCTAGCCACTGAAGTCTTGCAGAGAAATGCTATTGCCCCTTCCCGGTTAGAAAGCCAAGAAACATGTTGTAGCAGCATCCACTCTGAAATATCAAAATTTCCAGAGCCGGTAATTGCCTCAATGCCTTTTCGCCCTTGAAAATTTGTTTTCTCCGGAAGGTTTTTACTATTTAACATTCCCAGTTCACTACTTGTTACCCACGGCGGGTTTCCAATAATTAGCAACTGTCCCTGCATGCTGGATATTTCGTTTTCCCACGCAGTGTCGAAGAAATCAGCTTCTTTAACTTTGCTAAGGCCTCCTAAGTTTTTACTTAGAATTTCTTTATTGGCATCATCCACATATTTTGGATTAATTTCGTATCCGTGTACTTGTGAGCCTTGAAATCCTTCCGCTGCTGCCAGTACAAACGCCCCTTTACCACATGTAGGCTCAATTATGTGATCTGGCGAAATATTGTGATTTCTTTTTAGAACTTCAACTACTTTTTTTGCCAACAGAAATGGCGTCTGAAAATCTCCGAATTCCCATTTCTCTATCGATTTTTTGCCTGCCACTTAACGAATTCTCCATATACCATTTACGACACCTGCTTGCTGTATCACCCTACTGTATTGAAGCCTCCACTGCAAAGCATTAGAAATTGTCAGAAAGCCTTGAATTGGCGGCTCAATGATAATTCTACCCGCTAACTCGTTGGCACCAATTTCGTCTACTGGCAAGTTACGTTCAGCAATGAAAGCAATAATGTCATCTTTGTTTCCATTTCTATAAAGAATTTCTAATATTCCCGTAGTCGTTTGGAAGTCAGCAGTACGGGCTTTATCAACATAAATTGTATGTTGCATGTCTAACCGGCCAGTTTTATTAGCATGATCATCAAATTTTTCATATACAAAAACTAGAAGATTATAGCCTAAGCCATATATTTTTTGCGATGCCGACCTGAATGGGCAAGAAGATTGCGGTTGTTTTATACTTGTTACTTTAATGTCAACACCCAATCCTGGTATATCAATTCCAGAAGCTGAGTTTCCCTGAACATACTCATAATTTGCTGCAAGGTAAGCAGTAAACTTATGCTCAAGATATGTACCAACAGCTTTGCCATCTGTTACGCCATAAAGTCTTGGTTCATCATAAATACTTTCTATTTCAGCAAACCTAGATGCTTCATTTATTAATGTTTCAATCGTTAATATTGTCTTCACAATAACCTCAAATTATTAAATTTTCTGTGGGGCCAGTTTGGCAACTAACGTCTTAGTATTTATGCGCTGCGCTGTTTGCAGGGCATAAATCACTTGTTGGACTTGGCCGCTGCCGCATCCATGTCAATTGGTATAAATGATGCTATAGGAATTTGCTTTTTTGCGGTAGCGGTTTTTATACCGTTTGATGGGTAATTACTTGATATCGTTTTAGCTTTCTCATTCTCTTACGCTCATTTTCGACTGATTATTGACCTTGGTTGACAGTTTTCGGACTCGTATACAGGCTAACGTTCGTACCATATTTTCTCGTTAGCAACCGTAATTACGGTTGGATAAAACTGATAAAGCCAAAACTCTGTAGCATTACTAAAATTGGGTCAACATGCGGATGTTGAAGTGAGCTAAATGCCATTTGCTAACGAGGAATGGGGCAAAAATAAGTTTACTTTATGCCCCCTTTCAACGTTTAACTTTACAAGAATAGTTTACT